>NZ_JWHB01000019.1:0-65309 GCF_000804305.1 Acinetobacter sp. YZS-X1-1
TCATCACGGCTGCGGCCACGACCTCGACCACCACGACGATCGTCGTCATCATCATAGTCGTCATCACGGCTGCGACCACGGTCATTTATGTGGCTGCGTGAACCAGCTTCGCGAGCTTCTTCTGAAGTAAATTCATGGGCATTACCACTTGCATGAGCAGCTCTCCCGCCTTGGCTTGCAATCTCGCGTTGTTTCTCCGCTTCCATGCCTGCGAATCCACGATTTGAATTATCGGTATCTTTATCTTGATTAGCCATTTTAACCGTCCTTTAAAATTCCGGGGAAGTTGACTGAGTTAACGAATGCATAGATATAAAGCAAATAGTGAATTTACATTGTTGATGGATTATTATGAGTGTAAATATCAAATTTAATCTAACTAATTGCTTATGAAGTAAATGTAATCTTTTAATTATGTAAATCTGTTTTCTATATAAACATAAAGAAACAGAAAGTTATATGAACGATAAATTTTAAAATGAGAGCTGATAAACTAGAGATTTAATTAATCAAAAGTTGACTTAAAATTTCTTATTAAAAAATAGTAATAATTTTTTAAATAGACCTCTTGCGAAAGTATCGTTTTACCTAATTTTTGAATTGGCTAGAACCTTATAAAATGTAGCTTTGGGCTGTTTAAATTTTGACTAACGCAAGAAGTCTAATATAAATTAAATAAAAATAGCAGATAAAATAATGATAAATAAAAAATTTAAAAAAAGAGTTCTTAAAATATTTTTTCCTTAATTATTTTGATCACAATAAAGCCCTCAAAAATGAGGGCTTTATTTGATACTTAAATATAATAACTGGTTTTGGTCATTAACTTGGAAATGCCGGTCATGGCAATCTTGACGGGAAGCGGTAAATCTACGCCGCCCGCAGCCAAAGCTGTATCACGGTGATGCAGTTCATCTTCATTCATCTGTTCTAGAATGCGACGTGAGCGTTCATCCTGTGCTGGCAGCTGATTAATATGATGCTGTAAATGCATACTCACTTGGCGTTCGGTTTCTGCAACAAATCCAAGACTGTATCTGTCACCCGCAATGCCGGCAATTGCACCCATCCCAAAGGAAAGGCCGTACCAGACCGGATTGAGTAAACTGGTATGGCTATCCAGTTCTTGTAAGCGGTCTTCACACCAGGCCAGATGATCTTGCTCCTCAATTGCCGCCTGTTCCATTTCCCGACGTACATTTGGTAATTTCGCGGTTAATGCCTGTCCATGATAAAGCGCCTGTGCACAAACCTCACCACTATGATTCACACGCATTAAACCAGCCACATGACGGGCATCACTCACGGTAAGCTGGGTTTCAACCGGTTTGGCTGGATTTTCCCGTTGTGAGGAAGTCGTTCCTGGAACAAGACTGCGTAATGCCTGGTCAAAAGAATGAATAAGCTTATCGACACCTGTATATTGACGCATGAATTAATCCTCCAAAGGGGCTTTTGCGGTTTTGATCATCGGTTTCAATCTATAGAGCAGCCATAAAGTAAACAGGCCACTCAACACTGCAGTAATACAGAAAAGTATTTTAAGATCAAACTCTAGAACGCTTAAAATAATAATCGAGAATATAGCAGAAGATACCATGAAAACGGCATTCAGGATGTTATTTGCTGCAACCACACGTGCACGATGTGAGCGGGGAGAATGCGCTTGCATCATGGCATACAGCGGCACGATATAAAAACCGCCACTGATGCCCAGTAAAGTTACCGCCAGCATCACATGATAATAGCTCCAGCCTTGCTGGAATACATCTGCCAAGCCGAGTAACGTACCGGTACGTTCCGGAACAAAGGCAAGACTTGCGGCTAGATATAATGCAAAAACCACGAGACCAATAGCGCCAATCGGTACCATTTTAATATTGACCTCAGTACCGCCTAATCTGCGGCATAAATAAGAACCTAAACCGATTCCGACAGAGAAAAAGGTCAGTAGCAGACTGGCAACATTTTCAGAAGCATGCAGGTTTTGTAAGGTAAGCTGTGGAATCTGGGTCAAATAAGTTGCACCATAAAACCAGTACCAGGAGTTACCCAGTAAAATTAAAAAAACCAGCGGTAAACTTTTGGCATATTTAATGGTCTGAAAGCTGGTCCGGAAAAAATTCCAGTCAATATTGATTTCGGGTGCTGGAATGCTCTGCTTTAAAATATAACGACTGGAGAAATAGCCAACCACGGCAATACTTAACACCGTTAGGCTGATCCAGATCAGATTGCCTGTAGAAGCCGCAATGACTGCACCGCCTAAGATCATACCAAACAGAATAGCCAGTGATGTACCTGACTGGAATAGTGCGTTACCTGACATCAATTCATCCGGTTTTAATACTTCAGGCAAAATGGCATATTTAATCGGGCCGAAAAAAGTGGATTGAGTGCCCATTAAAAACAGGGCAAACAGAAGAATCCATAAATGACCGAGCAGGAAGCCAATGGTGCCCAGAATCATGATCACAATTTCAAAAATCTTTAAATAACGAATCAGCTGGGAACGTTCATATTTATCTGCAATCTGGCCTGCCGTCGCAGAGAAAATAAAATAAGGCAAAATGAACAATAGTGCAGCAAGGTTATTTAAGGTGCTAATACTGGCTGATTGTTGCTGAATCCAGCCATAGGTAATCACCAATAATAATGCCTGTTTAAAAACATTATCATTCAGTGCACCAAAAAACTGGGTCAGGAACATGGGTAAAAAGCGGCGGCTCGCTAACAAATGTTCATTGTTGTTCATATAAGACGTGCTACATTAAGATTTATTAAGAAATGTGAGATATACGTAAACATTGAGAAAAATCATGTAAGATACTTTCGTCCATGTAAAGGCAAAACCCAATAATTTAAGTTCTTTAGCTTATCTTTTTCGGTCAAATAATCAATTAAAGAATGTATTCGTTTAGAGTTTGCTATGCCCGCAAAGAGAAAATTTAAACAAACGATGCTAAATCGTAGTATGGGGTCTCTCGTACCGTATCATGGCCGAGCCAGGCTATGTATGAGTATATTTTTCATGATGTTATCGCATCAGGGCATGGCACAAACCGAGCAGACGGAAACTCCGGTAGCACTATCTCAGGCAGAAATGATCGAAGAGTTATCCCAAGAAGCCGTTCGACAAGGGGTAGCTACAACCGAGGCTGAAGCAACAGAAAAAGTTGAAGAAGCTTTAGAACCTGAAACTTCGACTGTAGATAGTATGCAAATGCTGCAAGAACAGCAGGCTATGGGAACGTCTCTGGGTGAATTTCAGCCAATTGAGTTTGATGATTTAGAAAGCCTGCCGGTACAAACGATTGACCAGAGCATGGCAAACGAGATTTATCAGGTTGCGGAAGAAGCGAAACGCGAGGCGCAAGCCTATCGCCAGACCGTGCAAACTAAAACAGTAGTCAATGATATGAATCAGCAGGAACTGGTTGAAATCAATCAGGCACCTGTGAATGTTGATCAGCTTATGCAGTCCATTCAGGCCGATAGCCAGATTATTGTCCAAAGAAATGAGTCGGGTGCGACCTTATCCGAGTTGCCTGCACCAACGACGCCTGAAAATGATAAACGCCCTAATATTTTCAAGCGACTGTTTTATAAAATACGTCCACCTCGCCAGATTATGACCGCCAGTTTGCCTCGGATCAGTGCAGATGTGGTCATTGTGAATGGAAATGGCACTGCACAAAGCAATGGCGGATTGAATCGTAAAGCCCAGTCAGAAGGTTATACGAATCTTAGAAATAATGTAAAAGCTAAACTTTCTAGCTTTACCCAGGAATCCTTTGAAGATTTTTCATCTGCATTACCGCAACTTCGTAATCTGTCCAATCAGGCTGCCCAAGCTGTAGGTTATTACAATGCCCAGTTCAGATTTGAAAAATTATCAGATAGCCGGGTCAGAGTTTATGTAACCCCGAATGAGCCGGTCATTATCAATACCCATAATATTGAGTTTAGTGGGCCAGGTGGTGAACAGCCACAGTTCCAGGTTATTAGTCTTCTACCTGAACAGGAAGAAGGTGATATCTTTAACCATGGGGATTATGAAAAAACCAAGGACCGGATTAATACCGCAGCCAGCGACAATGGTTATTTTGATGCTTACTGGCGCTTGCATGATGTGCGCATTGCCCAACCCGAAAATACAGCCGATGTGAATCTGCGCTTTGAAACAGGTGAGCGTTATAAACTGGGTAATGTAGAGTTCAGGATGAGTGATCCTGAAAAAGAATTTCCACTGAATCGTGATGTACTGGAAAGTCTGGTCACCTGGGAAGATGGTGCTGACTACACCTTCTGGCGTGTGAATAGCTTGGCCAACAACCTGACGAACTCACGTTATTTTAACTATACGCTGGTGGATACAATTCGTCCTGATCCTATTGATCGAGAGCTGGAACTGGCACCGGATATTCAGAGTCTGATAGAAGAACAGAAGTTTTCAGAAGATGAAATAGGTGTGGCCAAGAAAGCTGCACCAGTATCCGATCAGGAAGTTACACAGGATGTGGTGGATGAAGATCAGTTCGCCGGTAGTCGTGATGCAGAAAATCCAAACTTAAGAACTTTGCGGGTTCAGCAGCAGACCAAAGAAGACGAAGAAGAACGTTTAAAGGCTCAGGCTCGTGAAGAGAAAAAAATTCCGGTCATTGTGACACTGAATGCAGACCGTCTTAACAGTGCCGAAGTCGGTCTGGGTTATGGTACGGATACCGGAACACGCTTACGTGGACAATATCGCCGCGCGATCGTAAACAAGCGTGGTCACTCATTTGATGCCAACCTTGAATTGTCACAAATCCGTCAGTCAATTGATGGCCGTTATAATATTCCATACAACCATCCACTTAATGACTATATCAGTATCGTGGGTGGTTATGAGCGTGAAGAACGTGATGGTGTGGCCCAAGGTGATGGCCTGTTAATTGAATCCGCGGTACTTGGTGCTGACCGGATTATTAAAAATCCGCGTGCTAATTGGCAACAAACTTACGGTCTACGTTACCGTCTGGATCGTCTGACGCAGGATGGTTCGGTTGATTTTAGCCAGATTCCGGAAGCATTCAGATTCAATACTGAAGATGAACAGCAGTCTTTACTGGTGGGTTATGAAGTTTCCCGTACTGATAGTGATCGCCGCGTGAACCCGACCAAGGGCTTTAAGCAAACCTATAAAGTCGAATTGGGCAGTGAAGCTCTATTGTCTGATGCCGATATGGCGATTGTGAATGCAGGCTGGCGTTTTATCTATTCACTGGGTGAAAATGCCGATCACCAGTTTGTTGGACGTGCGGATCTGGGTTATATCTTTACTGAAGATTTTGCCAAAGTACCTTATAACCTGCGCTATTTTAGTGGCGGTGATCAAAGTATCCGTGGTTTTGACTATAAGAGTCTTTCTCCGGAAATTGAAGGCTTTAAAGTGGGCGGACAGGCTTTGGGTGTGGCTTCACTGGAGTATAATTATCAGTTCAGGGAAGGCTGGCGCGCTGCAGTATTTGCGGATGCCGGAAATGCCTATAATGAGGATTTTAGTAATCCGACAGAATATGGTGCGGGGCTGGGGATTCGTTGGGCTTCACCGATTGGCCCAATTCGTTTAGATGTGGCGACCGGACTGTCAGATGACAATTATCCGATTCGTTTGCATTTCTTTATTGGCTCGCAGTTATAAAACATTTATTAATTAAAAAATAGTTATTTGGGTAGATCATGGTCGAAAACCAACCACAGCCAGAACAAGAGCAACAACCTGAAGTTGTGCCGAAAAAGCGCCGTATATTTAGAAGTATTCTATTGTCGGTCCTTTTTTCTCTTATTTTTCTGCTGTCTGTACTGGCGATCCTGTTTTCTACCGATAAAGGCAGTAAATTCCTGCTCGATCAGGTGATGCAGCGCCAGGAAATCATTCATTATGAATATGAAGGTGGGAACCTGTGGCGCGGGATTATCCTGAAAAATGTTCTGGTTACCCTGAAACCGGTCGATGTCAAAATTGACCGTGCTGATGTCAAGCTGGGTTGGCGGGCGATTATCAAAAAAGAAATTCATCTGACTGAAGCAGATGTACTGAATTTACAGATTATTAATAAAAATCCGCCAAGTGATGAGCCATTCAAGTTCAATGCTATTCGTTTACCGTTTGTATTGCGGGTTGATCATTTACTTCTCGATCACTTGGTGATTAAGACTCAGACCAATGCAGTTGATTTTTATAATATTGAACTGAATGAAGCATTATGGTCAGGTACCGAGCTGAATTTCGAAGATTCCCGCATGGACATGGGCTATCTGTCGGTACGTGAAGCTACCGGGAAAATGCAGTTTGAAGGTAAATATCCACTAGATGCACGCGGTATTCTAAATTTGCCTTCACTCAGAGAAAGCTTGAATATTCATGATATTCAAGTACGTGCTAGAGGCACACTGGATACCATTCAGGCCGGGGTCGCGACCAACACGCCAGATTTGCTGACAGGCTGGGCAGTTCTGCACCCGATGCGTCCTAATGTACCCATGCGTGGTGAACTCCAGTTCAAGCAATATCACTGGCCAATCCTGACAGAGCAAAAACTGTTTACGAAAGATGGTGTGGCTGAGTTTAATGGGAATACCAAGCGCCTGGATCTGAATGTTCGCACTGATATTGAAGGTGAAAATATCCCGGATGGGCAATATACCGCAGTGATGTACACCGATCTGGTCAATCAGCTCAATATTACTGATCTAAATGGTCAGCTGATGAAAGGTTCGGTAAGCCTGGTAGGTACTGTAGGCTGGGCTAATCAGGTGGATTGGGATCTGACAGGTCGCATGAATGGGATTGATCCAAAACATCAGCGAATTCCACAGGTGGTGCAAGACTTTCTGCCACCAAATCTGGACGGTAATATTGCCTCTACCGGTAATCTGGAAAATGGCCTGCATTTAACAGGACTGGTGGATTTTGACCGCTATGAAACCTGGAATATCAAGCTGGATCAGAAGCCGGTTAAAGACAATAAAGCTCAACCGATGTTACTGGATGTAGCCTGGAAAAATATTGACCGTGCTGTGCCTTATATCGGCTGGTTAAAAAGTGAATCAGGAGATGTCGATCTGGTACTGGTCGAAGGCCAGCAAAATATCCATGTCGCTACCCAGGTTGCTCAGCATGAAGAAGGACTGTTACCTACAGGAATGTATCAGGCACAACTAAACCTGAAAAATAACATCCTGAATGTTCCAAGTTTTAAATATAGTGGAAATGGACAGGCCGGCAGTCTAACAGCTAATGCACGGGTTGAACTGCCAGAAGAAAAACGTCAGCTCAAATGGTCCGCAGTATTAAATGCCCAGAACCTGAATACTCAAACTCTGGCTGCAGCTTCACCAATTGACCGCTTGAATGGTCGAGTAAAAGCCCGTGGTTATGCACGCCCGAATCAGCAGATTATTAACCTCAGCGGTGTAGATCTGACCGGACGACTGGCTGCGCAAAATGAAACCGTTCATCTGACAGGTAACAGTAATATTGCCTTGTTATTCCATGATGAAAAAGCAGGTGGCGGATTCAAAAGTTATGCGGTCAATTATGATGGTGCATTAAGTGCCAGCCAGATCAAGGCCGGTCAGGGATTGTTGAAACTGCGCTTGTCAGGTACGCCTGATATGCTGAATATCAAGGAACTGCGTCATGATGGTGTCGCAGGAAAAATTAATGCCAATGGTCAGGTGAATCTGACAAATGGTATTGGCTGGAATGTAAATGCCTCTCTGGTGCGTTTCAAACCTCAGTATTTCAATGCCAAGCTTAAAGGTGAATTGTCTGGCAATCTGCAAACCCAAGGTGTCTGGTCGGATGCAGTGAAGCGTGTCCAGATTCAACGCTTAAATCTGGCCGGTATGTTGAATAATAAACCGGTACGCGGTAAGGGTAATCTGGCTGTATTGATTGATTCCAAGCAGCGTGGTTTTGTACCGCAGCAGTTTGAAGCCAATAACCTGTTCCTGTCTTATGCCAGCAACCAGATACAGGCCACAGGTAATGCGCAGAATTTGCAACTGAAAGTCAATGCGCCGGCATTATATGAGCTTTATCCGGGGTTAAGAGGCCGGGTGCAAGGCTACATTAATATGCAAGCACAACCGCGTTTACAAGCAACTGCGAATCTGGCAGTGGATAATTTTGCCTTCAAGAACCTGTTTAGCGTAGACAAGATTCGGGTACGTGGCCAGTTACCGACTTCACAAACCACACCGACTTTATTGACTGCGACCATGGATCAGTTGCGTAGTGGCAATAGACAGATTGTACGCGGTGAAGTGTCACTTGCTGGAACGCGCGCCGCGCATGTGCTGCAAGTTCAGGCTGAAAATAAGCTGTCTAAATTCTTTGTTCAGCTCGCAGGTGGTTTTAATGCACAAAATAACTGGTTAGGCCAGATCCAGCGCGGTGATTTCGACTCACTGCGTACTCATCTGGTGCAGCGTCAAAATGCAGCTGTAATTTATAACACTGCACAGTCGGATCTGTTTGTTGGCGCTCATTGCTGGATGAGTCAGCAAAGTCAACTTTGCTTTGACCAGCCAATTCGAGTCAATAAAACTCGAGGTAGTGCTTCATTTATTACCCGTAACCTGGATCTGGCTGACTTTAGTGCCTTCCTGCCAGAAGGCATAGCATTAACCGGTAAAGTGAATGGTTATGCCAAGGCAGCTTGGGCACAAGGTGCTAAACCGAAAATTGATGCTCGTCTGGTAACCCGCAATGGGGTGATCGGCTTATCTTCTGATGATCCGGAATATTTAGGCTCGACTTTAAAATATGATGAAGTGGGGCTGGTCGCAAAAAGCGTGGCCGCTGGATTACAGATTCGTCTGGATGTGAAAACGCCGGATATTGGTACAGGCTATGCCAATGTGATTATTGATCCATATCGTGACAATAAACCAATGCGTGGCGAGATTGCCTTTAACCAGGTTCAGCTGAAGGTCTTTAAGCCATTCATTCAGGATGTGCGTAATCTCGATGGTACCCTGTCGTATGCAGGTAAAATTAGCGGAACGTTAACCGATCCATTACTTGAAGGTGAAATTCGGGTTAAGGACGGGGCGATCAGCATGATTTCATTACCAGTCAATCTAACCAATGTGCAGCTCTATTCATCAGTCCGTCAAAATACCGCGACTATTAATGGTGCATTTAATAGTGGTCGTGGTGCTGGTAAATTAACTGGTTCTGTAGACTGGAAAGGTGATCCTCGCGTACAGCTCAAACTTCAGGGTGAAAATCTGCTGATTCGCCAGGCACCGCTGATTACTGCGGTGGTTACGCCTGATCTGACCCTGGATATGTATCCGTTCAATAAAAAATTGAGCTTGAGTGGTAAGGTCGATGTTCCTCGTGCATTGATTTCTATGCCTGAAGCGTCTGAACCTGTTGTGGGCTTGTCTTCTGACGTACGCGTAGTACGTGAGGGAGATGACCAGCTCGCCATTCTGAAAGCGGCACGTCCATGGGATATTCGCGCAGATGTTGCAGTGTCGTTAGGAAATCAGGTGATCTTCCAGGGCTTTGACAGCCGTATTCCACTCTTAGGTCGTGTCAATCTGACACAACGTGGTCTGGAATCTGCGATGCGTGCCAATGGTGCGATCGGGGTATCACAACGGGTGAAAATTGAAGCTTATGGACAAAGTCTGGATCTGAACCGTGCAATTGCACGTTTCAATGGCCCGTTGTCGAATCCAACCCTGGATATTGATGCCAATAAATCCATTCAAGGTAGCACGGTGGGTGTACGTGTCACTGGTACAGCCTCAAGTCCTGCCATTCAAATTTATAATGATGCTGGCCTGTCTGAACAGGAAGCGTTGAATGCCCTGATTACTGGTCGTATTAATGAAGGGGCTTCAGGCTTGAGTCAGGCAGAAGGTTTCAGATCTGATGTAAATAACACCATTGCAGCCGCAGGGATCAGTCTGGGCTTAGGCGGTACGCGTGCCTTGACCAACCAGATTGGCCGCAGCTTTGGCTTGAGCGGTCTGGCACTGGATGCACAGGGAACCGGGGATGATACTCAGGTGTCTGTAACCGGTTATATTACGCCAGACTTATATATCCGTTATGGGGTTGGCGTATTTACCCCAGTAAACAAGTTGACTTTACGTTATCAAATGAATCAGCGTTTATATCTGGAAGCCAGTCAGTCTTTAGAACGTGCAATTGACTTATTCTATAATTGGCGGTTCTAAGCTAATAAAAAAGCCCTCTAAATGAGGGCTTTTTTATAGGCAAGAGATTTTAAAATAGCCTAAGCATTTAAATCATCAAGCTATACTGATTTAAGGTATTCAATAAAATTAATCCTTAAAGGTCTCGTTCAGTGCATTCTGAACGGCTTCCACTCGGGATTTACAAGCTTTATACGCCTGCATAGACTCTTCAACGATTTTCATCAAATTATCAATATCTGGTTCTTGCTGAGATTCAAGTAATTCAGCATTCTTTTTCAAGATGTCATAGCCTTCCTGAAAGCTCAAAGTATCATGACTCATGGGGAGTTACCTGCGTAAGTTGTGCTGAAAATAGGCCATCGTGTAATTCAACCTGAACGGGTTGTTGCACATCAATTTGATGAATTGAACGAACCACGTGTTCTTGCTGGCGCACAATGGCATAGCCTTTGGACAAAACATGTTTGGGATTTTGCAGTAGTGTTTCCCGCATCAGGGCATCTAGCTGCTGATTAATTAGTTGGGTCTGTTGCTGGGCAAGGTTAGAAGTATTGGACTTGAGCTGCTCTAAACTTTGCAAGGCATTCACAATCTGGTGATTGGCCAGATTTTGGATTAGTTTTAAATATTGCTCATTCTGGTTTTGATAAGCCTGAATTTGCTGTTGAGAAAGTCGCTGGATGCTTTGCAGGTTATTTATAACTTCTTGCGTCAGCTCGACGACATGATTGCG
This sequence comes from Acinetobacter sp. YZS-X1-1, assembly GCF_000804305.1. Taxonomy (NCBI): domain Bacteria; kingdom Pseudomonadati; phylum Pseudomonadota; class Gammaproteobacteria; order Moraxellales; family Moraxellaceae; genus Acinetobacter; species Acinetobacter sp. YZS-X1-1. The sequence goes on from NZ_JWHB01000019.1 coordinate 10,964, forward strand.
AATTCCAGCAATCACCTTGCTCGGTGTGTCGAAAGAACGATGAGCGATTTCATCCAAAATCGTCCGATCTTTTTCATGACCAATACCAACCCAGACGGGAACTGAACGTTTGCAGAGCAGGGCAGCCAGCGCATAGTCATTCAAATACGCCAGATCATTGATTGCGCCACCGCCACGAATGATCACGATCAGATCAGGCGCGTGATGATACGTTTGTGCCCACTGCTTTAAAGCTTGTGCCAAGCTTTGCATGATGCTTTGCGGTGCCATATTTCCCTGAAAGGTCGCACTGTGATAGATAAATTCGCATACCTGAGCTTTTTGTAAAGCATCAGCATCTTTCTTGAAATCGCCCAGACCGGCAGCCTTTTCTGGAGCAATCACCAGAATCCGGTTTAGGTCAAAAGGTGTAGGGAGATTTTTATTGCGATTAATCAGACCTTCGGTTGTCAGTTTTTCTATAATCTGCTGATAACGTCGGGCTATATCTCCCAAGGTATATCCAGAATCAATCTCTACAATATTTAGGGAAAACCCATATTGCGGATCAAAGCTGGCTTTGACTTTGATTAAAACTTTAAGATCCCGGCTTAGTTCAATACCACTTTCACGTTCAAATTGCGTCACAATTTTCTGCGCAGCAAACTTCCAGATTGTGGCCCGGCAACTGGCAATGACCTGATCATTGTCAGGATCTTTTTCTGCCAGTTCTAGATAATAATGGCCAGCTTTAATATTTAAATTACGAATCTCGGCCTTGACCCACACCGGTGTATCGAAAGTGATTTTTACCACTTCCTGAACCGTAGAAAGGTATTCTTTTAAAGAAAGCTGGAGATCGTCTTGCATGCTGAGATAAAGTTTAAAATTCAATCAAATACTAAAGCAATATGGTCGCTAGTACAAACATCAAGCTTCGTGCATAAAAAAGGCAAGGACAAAGAAGCTGGGCAATAATTAATTTAATAATCTAAAAACAAAATATTAGAATAATACTTGGTTGATGAAGGGTAATAAACACTTTGTATAATACTGTAATGACATTGTCATCTTTAAGCCATTCCAATAGTCAACTAAAACTAAATTTTGGCTATTTGAAAAAAGAAACCACTTTTGAAGGTTGATTATTGGTTAAGGTAAATCATAGGAAATAGTGAGAACTTAAATAGGATTAAACCTAATGATATTAAGAAATGATCCTGCCGCTTTTTACAGAATTACAAACACTCAAGCCTTTTCAGATCTGACGCTATAAGTGGAATATGCTACATTAAAGGCGAATTCCTTTAGAAGAATACCGCTCATGAAAAAAATAATTTTATCTGGTTTGTCCGGATTATTTGCATCCATCCTCCTTGCTGGCTGTAGTACGACCCAGTCGACTGACTCAAACTCAGCGTCATTAGGAATAGCGAATCCAGCGAGTGCCTATTGTATTAATCAGGGTGGAAAGCTGGAAATCCGTAATGAAACTAATGGGCAAGTGGGCTATTGTCATTTAAAAAATGGGCAAGTGGTCGAAGAATGGGAATATTTCCGAGCAAACCAGCCTAAATGTATCGCTGATCAGGCAGCTGCGCTGGTTGGCCAATCCAATTTAACTGAAGCAAAAATCAAAGAGAAAACCAAAGCTCAAATGGTACGCATGGTTGCACCTGGCCAGCCTGTCACTATGGATTATCGTGAAGAGCGCGTGACGGTCACTGTAGATCCAGCCACTAAGAAAGTAGTTCAGGCCAGCTGTGGTTAAGATATGAAATGCTACTTTCGAGTAGGCAGTATCAATAAGAATAGGTAAAAATTTCATTTTAAATGACAAATCTGTGCTGATCTCTTATAGTGCCTCTCGGAAGGAGAAATTCATGAAAAAGTTATTTGCTTTATCGCTGATGGTTGCTCTGGTCGGCTGTGCAGAGAAAAAACCTTTAACCCCTGAAGAGCAGTGGCATGGCTATTGTCGTAGTGTGGGGAATGCTGCACGGACCATTATGCTGGATCGTCAGAATGCGATCGAGAAAGAAAAGGCTGTTGAGCATGCCAACAAGATCGATGATGACATCACTCGCGGTTTTATCCTGAATATTATCGATGAAGTCTATGCACTTCCGGAACAGGAAATTAAGACCGATGTAGATGCAGCCCGTGAGAAAGTCCGCGCTGAATTTACTGAAAAATGTATCGCCACACCGCATGATAAAATGCCAGATTACAAACCGTTCTAAGGAACGGTTTTTTTATATTTGAATGAAGCAAACTAAGGAATATTCATTCAAATTAAATAGTAGTTTATAGATATAAAAATATTCTTCTATAATAAAAATAGCCTAAGCAATATTAAATATAATTTGTGACAATTGCTAAATCTAAAATATAGAAATGCTTATCTTTATATTGAATAATGAATTTAACTCCAAAGCCTTTAGGAGAACAATAATATGGACGTCGTGAAATATTTATATCACTCAGATCTGCTGTTAGAAGATGAAAAAGGATTGGCGATTATCGGTAGCGGACGCTATGTTCTGAGTGTAGGAGACAAGGTCGTGATTAAGCAGATCTTGGTGCAGGACAAAAAACGCTGTTTGGTAGAGATTTCCTTTGCCAGCAACAATCACAGTCAGACCTATGAAGATCAATGTGAATTAAAATTTGAGGGTTGTCGGGACGCTTTTCAGCAATATTTGAACTCGACGACAGTCCACTAAGGTGGAGTATCTTTTTCTAAGTAAATTAGGCAACATCGATGTTGCCTTTTTTATGCGTCGAATTTGGTTAAAAGTTGCCATATCTGTACTTAAATTATGCAAGGCGATGATGATTTGATTATTGAATGATCTTTATAAGCATCATTTAGTTATAAAATAATGAGCATCACAAAGAAACACTGTACTTGCATTAACTTTTAACTGGAATTTTAGTAAAATTTTAGAGTCCATATTATTTGTGAAGCTTTTATAAAGCAGGAATTCACAGGTAATTTTTTAAAAAAGAGGAATAACACCGTGCTAGAAGCTTACCGCCAACACGTTGAAGAACGTGCCGCACTCGGAGTCCCACCGAAGCCACTTGATGATGCTCAAACTGCTGCATTAGTTGAATTATTAAAAAATCCCCCAGCTGGTGAAGAAGCATACTTAGTTGACTTGCTTGAAAACCGTGTTCCAGCGGGTGTTGACCAAGCTGCATACGTAAAAGCTGCGTTCTTAGCTGCATTGGCAAAAGGCGAAGCGACTTCTCCACTAGTTTCTAAAGAACGTGCGGTTTACTTACTGGGCACTATGCTTGGTGGTTATAACGTTGCTCCTTTAGTTGAACTTCTAGAAGACGCAGAGCTTGGTGGTCTTGCTGCTGAAGCTTTGAAAAAGACGCTTCTTGTATTTGATGCGTTCCATGACGTAGCTGATAAAGCACGTGCAGGTAATGCAAATGCAAAAGCTGTTCTTCAATCATGGGCTGATGCTGAATGGTTTACAAACCGTGCAGATGTTCCAGAAGAAATCAAACTGACAGTTTTCAAAGTAACTGGCGAAACGAATACTGATGACTTGTCTCCAGCACAAGACGCTTGGAGCCGTCCAGACATTCCATTGCATGCAAATGCAATGCTAAAAAACGAACGTGATGGCATCAACCCAGAAGTTCCTGGTGAAGTTGGTCCATTAAACCAAATTAAAGACCTCATCGCGAAAGGCAACAAAGTTGCTTACGTAGGTGACGTTGTTGGTACAGGTTCTTCTCGTAAATCTGCAACTAACTCTGTACTTTGGTTCTTCGGTGACGAAATTCCGCACATTCCTAACAAGAAAGAAGGCGGTTACTGCTTAGGTTCTAAAATTGCTCCGATTTTCTTCAACACGATGGAAGACGCTGGTGCGTTACCAGTTGAAATTGACGTAGCAAACATGAACATGGGTGATGAAATCACTCTTAAAATCGACAAAGCTGCTGCTAAAGTAACTGCGTTCAAAGACGGCGCTCAAATCGCTGAAGCTGACCTTAAAACTCCAGTACTTCTAGACGAAGTTCGTGCGGGTGGTCGTATTAACCTGATCATCGGTCGTGGTTTGACAACTAAAGCACGTGAAGAGCTTGGTCTTGAGCCTTCAACTCTGTTCCGTACTCCAGTACAACCTGCTGACACTGGCAAAGGCTTCACCCTTGCTCAGAAGATGGTTGGTCGCGCTTGTGGTCTTCCTGAAGGTCAAGGTATCCGTCCAGGTACTTACTGTGAACCACGCATGACTACAGTTGGTTCTCAAGATACAACTGGTCCTATGACTCGTGACGAATTGAAAGACTTGGCTTGCCTAGGCTTCTCTGCTGACCTTGTAATGCAATCTTTCTGTCACACAGCTGCGTATCCAAAACCAGTTGACGTTCAAATGCAACACACGCTTCCTGATTTCATCATGAACCGTGGTGGTGTTTCTCTACGTCCAGGTGACGGTATTATCCACTCTTGGTTAAACCGTATGCTTCTTCCAGATACTGTTGGTACTGGTGGTGACTCCCATACTCGTTTCCCAATCGGTATTTCATTCCCAGCGGGTTCTGGTCTTGTAGCATTCGCTGCAGCAACTGGTGTTATGCCACTTGATATGCCAGAGTCTGTTCTTGTGAAGTTCAAAGGTAAAATGCAGCCTGGTATCACTTTACGTGACCTAGTACATGCAATTCCTTACGTAGCAATCCAAGAAGGTGACCTGACTGTTGAGAAGAAAGGTAAGAAAAACATCTTCTCTGGCCGTATCCTTGAGATCGACCTGACAGAAATGGAAACTGACCTGACTGTTGAGCAAGCATTCGAACTTTCTGATGCTTCTGCTGAACGTTCTGCGGCTGGTTGTGCGATCACGCTTTCTGAAGAGAAAGTTGCTGAATACCTACGTTCTAATATCACTATGCTGAAGTGGATGATTTCACAAGGCTATGGCGATGCTCGTACTATGGCGCGCCGTGTTGAGAACATGGAAAAATGGTTGGCTAACCCATCACTTCTTAAAGCTGATGCTGACGCTGAATACACTAAAGTGTATGAAATCGACCTTTCTACAATCACAGAACCAGTTCTTTGCTGCCCGAACGACCCAGATGATGCAAAACTTCTTTCTGACGTTCAAGGCGTTAAAATTGATGAAGTATTCATCGGTTCTTGTATGACTAACATCGGTCACTTCCGTGCAGCTGGTAAACTTCTAGACAAAGTTCCTGGTGGTTCTTTATCTACTCGTCTATGGTTGGCTCCTCCAACTCGTATGGACGAACACCAATTGATGGAAGAAGGTTTCTACAATACTTATGGTAAAGCTGGCGCTCGTACTGAAATGCCAGGCTGTTCATTATGTATGGGTAACCAAGCACGTGTAGCACCGAACACAACTTGTGTATCGACTTCTACTCGTAACTTCCCGAACCGTCTAGGTCAAGGTGCGAACGTTTACCTGGCGTCTGCTGAACTTGCATCTGTTGCTGCTGTATTGGGTAAATTACCTTCTCCAGAAGAATACCAACAGTACGCTGCTCAAATCGACAGCATGTCTGCTGACATCTACCAATACTTGAACTTCGACAAGATGAGCGAGTATACAGATGCTGCTAAAGACATCGATACCAAAAAAATTGCTGCTGCTCAATTAGCTTAATTGATCAAAAAGTAGTTTAAAATAAGGGCCGAGAAATCGGCCCTTATTTTTTGTGTGATAAAAATGAAAAAATATTTGATGGTAAGAAGTCCAGAAATTTTAATAAAAGATAATAAAATCGGATATGGGTGGATGCATGTTAATTTCTCAGCACATGAAGAAATTAAAAGCTTAATTAAAGATATTATTGAAAAAAATGGTTCAATTGGTCGTATGACCAATCAAGTAAAAAAATATTTTAGTTTAAAAAATGGCGATATCGTTATTGTTCCTTTAGGCAAGAAAATTGCGATAGGACGAGTTTTAGGTCAAAAATATTATGATCCTTTATTTAAAGGAGGTCATGGTGCAAACCAAGTTACAGTAGATTTCTTTAAAAAAGAGAATAAAGTAATTTATATTCCAAGATCTAAGTTAAAAGAAAATTTAGAAAGTAGATTAAAACTTAGAACGACAATTGGTGACCTATCAAGATTTTCTCAAGAAATCGAACATATTATTCAAAACTTGAATGACTATGGCGGTTTTGATGTAAAAAATAGTTATCAAGAAAAAAGTGATTTATATGAAGCAGAATTTAAGAAAGAGTTATTGGATGCACTTTGGAAAGGAAATACGCGTTTAAAAGCTGGTGGAAGAGGCCTAGAAGAGCTTGTGAAAGAGCTATTGGAAATTGAAGGTTATTCAAATGTGTATATCTTAGATAAAAAGAACGGTGAAGGTATTGCTGATATTGATATTCAAGCAACTTCTGAAAAAAATCCTTTTTTAAAAGATATTCTTGTTCAGGTGAAACACCATAGAGGTGAGACAAGTAAGCATGCAATAAATCAGTTAATAGCTTATGAGAATGAGACCGCAACCAATGCCTATAAATGGGTAATTACAACAGGGCATATTTCTGATGAATCTAAATTGTATGCTGAAGAGAATCAAATCAATATTATGGAGGGTGAGCAATTTGTAGATTGGATATATACGAATTTAGATAAACTTAAAAATATTACAAAAGAAAATTTAGGTATTGTTGATGTGCCAAAGTTGAGTTGGGCATGACATAAAATTACTAGAAAAGAGATAGTTAATGAAAGATCTTCTAGATGCGATTAATACAAGAGTAAAAGAACCATATTGGGGATTTTTTCTTATATCCTTTTTGGCTTTTAATTGGAAAGCGTTATTTCTTCTTTGCTTCGCAATAGGGACAGCACAAGAAAAAATTAATTTATTTGATGTTGAAACAAGCTTTTGGAGTTTAGTAGTCTTCCCAATAGTAACGGCCTTGTCAATTCTCTTAATCACACCTTGGTTAAAAGTGTTATTTGGTATGGTATCAAGAATAGCTTATGAACAATTAAATTCACAAGAATTAGCTAGGGAGCATAAATATATTGCTGAGAAAAATAAATTGGAAAAAGAAAGAGCCGTTGAATTAGCAAATAAAGAAAATGAGCTGATTGATCAAGCTAAACGTGATATTGATATAGAAAAAATTGATGATGAAAATGCAAAAGAAAGTTTGAAAGCTGAAATTGATAAATTACGGCAGGAAAGAAATCAATTAGCTCATACTAACGATATAGTTAAAGATAAAAAATTAAATTCATATGAAAAAGAAATTCTTGATTATCTTGTTAATAATGAAGGTAAATATATCGGTAAAAATGAGGTGTCTTATAAACCTAGTATTACTATCGGTCCTAAAGAATTTTTAGAAGAACAAGCTTTGAGAGAGTATTTGAACTATTCAGAAGCACTTCAATCTCTTAAAGCTGAAGGTTTAATTAAGGATGTAGGTAATAAGGGGAAAATATTTGAATTACAGGATAAAGGAAGAAAGTTTATGATTAAATTTAAGACTAAAGAGTTTAATGGTTGAATATTAATGCTTAAACAATCCCGCTTCCTTTGTATCGGTGGCTTCCTCAATGGAACTCAAGTCAAAGACCAAGGAGATAGCTTTGTCTGTGTCGAAAATGGCCAGCAAATTGGCTATCGTAAACAGGTTATTTTCCATCAAGAAGCATGGGATCATGATTACTATGTGTGTGAAACCACCACTGACCAACAAACCAAAAACTGGGTCTATGATATTCCATTGTATTAATTGCACCTGTTCGAGCTATAAATTAAACAATTACTAGAAACAATAACTTGCATAACATTTCTAAAATTGATTTTTCATACTTTTTTCTTAAAACTGTATAAAAATAAAGCCAACAGGGAATGTTATGAATTATGAGATCGATGCCTTTGGCACTTTGGTAATTGCGGTATTTTTTCTTTTTATTGGGCGGTATTTGGTTAGTAAAATTGGCTTCTTTAGAAACTATAATTTACCTGAACCCGTAATCGGCGGTTTAGTCGCAGCGATTGCGGCTTTTATTCTCTATAAATTTTTTAATATCAGTGCCACATTTGACTCAGAAATCCAAACTATTCTGATGCTGATGTTCTTTACCTCTGTTGGTTTAGGTGCAGACTTTACCAAGCTCAAAGAAGGCGGAAAATCACTGCTGATCTTTCTAGTCTGCGTCATTCTATTTGTAGTCGTGCAAAATGCGGTTGGCATGAGTTTAGCCACAGCACTTGGACTTGATCCATTGATTGGCTTGATTGTTGGTTCTGTTACCTTAACAGGTGGACATGGTACTGCCGGTGCCTGGGGTGAAGTGCTTGAAACTCAACATGGAATCCAAGGGGCAATTGTCCTCGGAATGGCAAGTGCTACTTTTGGTTTGATTATTGGTGGACTTGTGGGTGGTCCGGTTGCCAAATTTTTGATTAAACGAAATCAATTGGCAGAGACAGTAGCGCAAGAGACCAATGAACAACAACTCGATACTAGCATCAACACCGCACCCTTCGAATATCCAAAGAAAACCCGGTTGATTACAGCCAGTAATGCAGTGTCAACTTTGGGGATGTTTGCACTATGTATTTTTGTTGCGAATGAAATGACAGAGATTAGTCAGGGAAGATGGTTTGAACTGCCGACCTTTGTCTGGGCCTTAGGGACAGGGGTGATTGTACGTAACTTCCTGGAGCATGTGCTAAAAGTCGATATTTTCGACCGTGCTATTGATGTATTCGGAAATGCGTCATTGTCTCTGTATTTATCAATGGCTTTACTGTCGTTGCAACTCTGGTTACTGGCCGATTTGGCAGGCCCGCTCATTACCATTTTGTTTGCGCAGACAGCGGTACTGATTTTATTTACCGCAATTGTGACCTTTAGAATCATGGGAAAAAATTACGATGCAGCCGTATTGGTGGCGGGGCATTGTGGTTTTGGTATGGGAGCAACTCCAACTGCGATTGCAAATATTCAGGCGGTCACCAATAGCTATGGTCCATCACATAAAGCATTTTTGATCGTACCGCTATGTGGTGCATTTTTTATTGATATCGTGAATGCTGTGGTGATTCAGAGCATCATTGCATTTTTCGGTTAAATTTTAATACGGCTTCAAAATCATATAGACATTAAAAAGCCCCATGGTTAGGGGCTAGTCGTATGCACATCTGAGGCACATACTGTAAGAGGCTCATCTCATACTGAGCGTATTAAAGCACATTAACCTGTCAATAGCCATTTAAATCATCTTTAGGCAGATAACTGTTGCTCAATGACTGGCCATAAGTTTTGATGTGACTTCTTGAACATCAGCATGTGGCCAATCCCTTTATGACCATATTCTTGGGGTTTTAGCTCAATCATTTCTGTGGCTGCTTTTGGATATAAGCGCAGCAAGTCTTTGACATTCGCTTGAGTGGCGATTTCATCATCCGAAGCCCAGATTGATGTGATCGGGCAGGTGATCTGAGCATGATAGTCATGTGCTGGTGCGATCTTTTTACCAATCGCATTAATTATATAACCTGGTTTACTACAAAATTCTGCCCATTCACGCGCCACATCTTTTGGCAGGTTTTCACCCATACCAATCGCTTGAGTTGGACCATAGCCTTTGGTGATACGTGCCAATGGGAAAATGATATTGAACATCACTGGTGCTAGTAATCTGGTGCGCCCCTTTAAACCTTTAACATGACCCGTCGATCCAGCAATTGCCACGACTTTTTCCACTTTGGCATAGTTTGGGACAATACCCAGCAGCTGTCCACCAGCACTATGCCCAAGTAAGATGACCTTTTCTGTCTGAGTCTTAGCTAATAGCGCATCAATTGCAGCCGGAATGTCCAGTTGTCCCCATTGCACAATACTGGCTTTAGAATGCTTAACCGGACATATTAAGGATTCGCCAATACCCCGAAAATCAAATACCAGCACTGCATAACTCTGAGCTTGCAGCCAACAGCTAAAACTATGATAAAACTGTTTGGTAATGCCAGTCGCAGGGCAGATTAATATAGGAGATTTCTTGCATTCAGCATCAGTAGCTGGATAAAAACGTGCACTTAATTGATAGCCATCCTGGCACTTTAGAGTCAATGTTTCGAATTCAGACATGGGCTACACTATATTTTTGAATCAGAATGAATGCTTAAATTTACCTGACTTCTTCAAAGAAACTTGTTAAAACAATGACTAAAAAGTCATTACGATGATAAAAACGGAATGAAAATATGCAGGGAATCGAACTTGATCTGGCAGTAAAGATCGCGATTATTTTTAGTGGAATATTCTTATGGGTGGGGATGTTAACCGGGGTATGGAAATATTGGCAAATCCGTCAGTCTGTCAATTCACGGGCGCATTATTATGTGGATATTGCTCATCGCAGCAGTCTGCTTTATGCCCCTGCGACATTGATTCTGGCAGTATTGGCTTATTATTCAGCATTATCTTCGCAGATTAATTTGATCTGTGTATTGATCAATGTTCTCTTTTTCAGTTTCTCGATTAGTGCGTATATCTTGCATGGGTTTTTGAAAGATACGACGAATCAGTTTAAGCGACCGCATCAACTGGGTAAATTTCAGTTGCCGGGCGTGCTTATGACTTTGGCAATGGTCAGTTTGATTATTGCAGAATTGGGAGGAACGGGCGTGCTTCTTTATGGGGCGGCGATCGGATTATTCTAATTTTTAATGGGTGATTTTATTTTTCGAGCTTTAAGCTTAATTTATTTCTTTTCTGCCAGATGGATGACTGGCCAGCTCATCCACTGGGGTATAAATTTATTAATAAATTATCGGTATTTCTGGTCAATCACAGCCCATAAGAAAAAGGCTGCCGAAACAATCAAGGCATAACCTACGTACTCAAATTTTAAATTGCCTTGAATTAAACAATGCACAATCAAGGTCAGCATAAGCGCAACCGTGGTGCTTAAGAAAGTCACCAGATTGGTATTTGCCTTAAGAGCGTCAATGAAGACTTGCTTTTTGAAATGTACTGATAACATCTCCATCCCTCCCGTTTATTTGTATAATTGAAGAGTAAATCTTATTGATTTAGTCTGAATTGAATATACAGTTGTACTTCTTAATTTCAACCTTTGCAACTATTTAAGTGAACTTTAACAATTAAAAAGGCCTCCTTTAGTCGTATTACTGCACTAATCAATGATTACATCTGAATCATTATCTTAAACATTTCAGCGAGGGCAGTCCGACTGAAGTTTCAAGCGATCATTCATTGCTACCATTGGGAAAAGCAAATTCTACGCCAAAGATTTGTAGAGATAATCCAGAGAATGTAAGTCTATGTAGAATGATGAAGGTGAGTTGGTTTAATCAGGAAACAATATGTTTAAAAAACAGTAAAATACAGAGTAGTGTTGATCTTCTGCTAAAGAATGAAAATAGAAGTAAGAAAGAAGCTAATTAAAATAATTGATTAAAAGTCTATAAAGCTTTCTAAAATACAATTTGGCTATGATGAGAAGGTGAGGGTGTAAACAATAAATGCCGGTTTGGGTAAAACCTGATAGATATTGATCACGCTAAAACCGGATTTTGGGTAAAAATACGATTTTTATGACCTCTTAGAAAGATTAATTTCTGATACGGTCAATCACAGCGGCAATGACAAGAACAATAAGAGATGGAATCAACCATGCCATATTTTGTTCAGAAAGCGGTAAGTTCTGTAGCAATTCAGGTAATTCAAGGCCAGCAACTTTAAGGCCATCAAAAATACCGAAAATAAATGCAACCAGTGCGGCCGGTGCAACAACTTGAGCAGGCTTTTTAAAGAAATGACCGCAGAAGCTTAGCAGGATCACTGCAATCGCAGGCGGATAAATCGCGCTCAATACAGGCACAGACACGGCAATCAGTTTGGTCAAACCAAGATTTGAAATCACCAGCGAGAAGCCGACCAGTACAAAGACAAAGGCTTTATAAGGCAGTTTGGTAATAGACGAGAAATATTCAGCACATGCGCAGGTCAAACCGATCGCAGTCACCATGCAGGCAACGAAGATCATGGTAGCAAGGAAATAAGCACCCATATCACCAAAAGCATGTTGTACATAGGCATGCAGAATGATCGCGCCATTCGCAGCATTCGGGGCAACATCGTGACTACCTAGGCCTAGTTTAAACAGGCTGAGATACACCAGCGTCAAACCGATACCAGAAATAATCGCTGCATTGACTGCATATTTGGTAATCAGCTTGCGATCCGTTACGCCACGAGAAGTAATCGCACGCACGATCACAATACCAAAGACCAATGCGCCTAAGGTATCCATGGTCAGATAACCATTAACGATGCCTTCAGTTACTGGACTTGTAACATAGTTACCCACTGCAGCAGGTGGTTTGCCGGCAGGAATCAACACTGCAGCACCGCCTAAAATGATCAATGCGATAATTTTTACTGGGGACAGGAAGTATCCAACCGTATCCAGAATCTTATTTGGATAAAGGGAAACCAGAGTCACTACAGCGAAATAGATCACACTATAGATCAGCAGATTGCTAGGTGCATTGCCAAAGTATGAAGAGAAGCCGATTTCATAAGAAACGGTTGCAGTACGTGGTGTCGCAAATAAAGGTCCAACCGTCAGATAACAGACCACAGTCAGTAAAAGACTGGCTGCTTTACCTAAAGGAGAACTTAAGATCTGGATTGAACCTTCAACACGTGACAATGCCACGATGGTGATGACAGGTAGGCCAACTGCCGTAATCAGGAAACCTAGGGCAGCTAACCATACATGCTCACCGGCTTGTTGAGCCACAATCGGTGGAAAGATAATGTTGCCCGCACCAATGAACAGTGCAAAGGTCATAAAACCTAAGGCCACAATATCTCTTGTACGGAGATTTGTCATAGAAGGAGAACAAATAAATAAAAGAAAGCGATTTTAGTGTATATATGATGATTTTTGGAGTTTAATTTAATGCCAAAAGCCTTGATTTTACTGATTTTGACGATCGGATAAAGTGAACTTTAAAAGCTTGGTAGAAATATATCTTTGATATTCAGTTGAAAAAAATATAATTTATTTTTAAATAAATAAATCATTTAGACTTCATTTCATTATATTCGGCTTATTGTTTGTATAAATAAGCAGCATTGAGATTCTCTATAGCAAGTTTTAAGAATTGTCATGCAGACCGAACAAATGCGCATCTTGGCTGAAAAAGGACTATAATTTCCCGATTCACCTTGAGGATAGATCCATGCGAGCTCCAGCGATTACTCTGAAAACCGAACAAGATATCGAAAAATTACGTATATCTGGGCGTTTGGCTGCACAGGTCTTGGAAATGATCGGGGAGCATGTCAAGCCGGGTGTCACGACTGAATATCTGGATGACATCTGTCATGATTTTATCGTCAATACGCTAAAAGTGACGCCTGCCAATATTGGCTATTATGGTTATACCAAAACCACCTGTATTTCACCGAATGAAGTGGTTTGTCATGGTATTCCATCTCCGAATACTGTCTTGCAAGACGGCGATATTATTAATATTGACGTTGCGATTATTAAAGACGGTTATTTTGGCGATACCAGCAGGATGTATTATGTTGGTACACCATCTCCTGAAGCCAAACGTCTGGTCGAAACCACTTATGAAGCTATGGTTGCCGGGATTCATGCCGTTAAACCGGGCGCAACCCTAGGCGATATTGGGTATGCAATCCAGTCTGTTGCACAGCGTGAAGGCTACACCATTGTGCGTGAATATTGTGGTCATGGGATTGGTAAAATTTATCACGAACAGCCAAACATTCTGCATTACGGGCAACCAGGTCAGGGCATCAAACTGGTACCCGGTATGGTCTTTACCATTGAACCTATGGTCAATATGGGCAAAGCACGTGTTAAAGAGTTAAAGGACGGCTGGACAGTCGTGACTGCGGATAAATCCTGGTCAGCTCAATGGGAGCACATGGTAGTCGTGACCGACACAGGTTTTGAGCTGTTATCGCCGTGGCCAGAAGGTACAGGCGAGTATCCAGAAATTTAAATTATTTTTCACGTTATGCATTGAAATACAGTAGCTTACATAAATTACAGCTTGCTTGCTATTGGTGACGAAAGCCTACAAAACACTACATGAAGAAGTGGTTTAACCAGCCAAATTCTCTTAATCTATTTATAGTTAGTTCATGATTGTTCTATTAGATGTCTGATTACTGTGTATTAGATTTGGCTTAGCGGTAGTAGTTTCCTTTCGTTCACTTCATGCTGTAGTGAATTGTTTTTATTAGCTCATTTTTCCCCAAGAATGAGCTATTTTTTTTGCCTGAAATATTTCTATTTATACAAGATGCAGGTGCTCAACCAGATAATCGATAAATACCCGCACAGCCGGTAACAGGCCACGACGGGAAGGATAAACCAGATGAAAAATCCCATGTGCGGTTTTCCAGTCTGAAAGTACCCGAACCAGTTCGCCACGTTCTACATATTGCTGCACGACATTATCGGGCAATAAGGTAATGCCGCAGCTTGAAGCCGCCAGTTGTGCCAGCATATTCAGGTCTGATCCCATTACGGTCGGGTTGATCCGGATTTTTTTCTGTTGCTGCTGCTCATTCTGCAATATCAGGAACTGTTCAGTATGTTCCTCAGCCATGCTTAAAATTTTATGTTCAGAGAGCTGTTCAGGCGTTTTCAGATCGCCAAATTCATTCAGATAACCCTGACTGGCAAACAGATGCTGTTCGATTTTTTCAAACTGACGAATTACCAGATTCGGATCATCATCCAGGCTGGTCCGTACCCGTAGGGCCAGATCAAAGCCTTCGTTAATGATGTCCACACGTCGATTGGTGATCATCATCTGGACTTTAATTTCAGGATATTTTTTCAGGAAATCCGGCAGGATTTTTGCCATTTCATTCTGGGCAATGGAGACGGGCAGGCTGACTTTAATGGTGCCACGCGGTTCAGTACTGAGATGATCTACCAGGTCGTGTGCAGCCTGTGCTGCACTGAGCATCACTTGTGCATGGCGATAGATATTCATGCCTATATCAGTGACTGCAAAATGGCGAGAACTACGCTGAATCAGACGGACGCCAAGACGTTCTTCCAGATTATAAACGCGGCGGCTGAGCTTGGATTTGGGAATATCGGTAGCACGTTCGGCTGCACTAAAGCCGCCATGTTCAACGACCTGCGCAAAACAGTAAAAATCATCCAGATCAGTCAGCATCGTTTAATTCCATTCCTGCAACAATAGACTGATTAAAAAATGATTGTTGCATACTGTCAACTATAGAATACGAATTTTGAACGATGACTAGATCTCGGACTCAAGTAATTTAAGTAAGGTTTTCATGCCTTCTGTGGCCGTCTGGGAAATCTTGTGAAACTGAACGGGTAAATGCTGTTGATCTGCTTTGGGATCAATATAATAAGCTGTGCAGTGAGCTGGAATCTCATGGATTAAACCAGCAACAGGATATACTTGCAGGCTAGTTCCAATGACCACAAAAATATCAGTATCCTGTACACAATCTTGTGCTTCTTCATAAGCTGGTACAGCTTCGCCAAACCAGACCACATGTGGACGTAGTGGATAGCCATCCTTACAGAAGTGTTTAGTTAAATCTAATTCAGTCCCTTCGATTGGATAAAACTCGGTGGTGTACTGGCAATTCGGGCCTGAGGTTTTGGCTAGGCGGATATTGCCATGCAGGTGAATAACCTTAGAACTTCCGGCACGTTCATGCAGATCATCAATATTTTGGGTAATCACATGGACATCAAAATCATCTTCAAGTTCAGCAATGAGTTGATGAGCTGCATTTGGCTGTGCTTCCAGAATATTTTTACGTCGGGCATTATAAAAGCGTTGCACGAGTTCCGGATTTTTAGCCCAAGCTTCCGGTGTGGCCACTTCTTCTATACGATACTGTTCCCAAAGCCCATCACTGTCACGAAAGGTGTTAATCCCACTTTCAGCACTCATGCCAGCACCTGAAAACACCACCAGTTTTTTCATGATTTCTTCTCCTTAATCTTTAAGCCGCTGAAGAGCTGGACTGTAAATTTTCTTTCAGAAAGATGCCGAGCTCCTTGGCAAATTTGAGTGGTTCGGTCAGTAAAGGGGTATGACCAGATTTGTTGAAAAGCACATGTTTAGCCTGAGGCAGGCTTTGGGCAATCAGGCGCTGGCCTTCCACAGGATAAAGTTTGGACTGCACACCGCTAAAGAAAGTCACCGGACAAGTAAGTTTCGCCAGAGCTTCACGATAATCTTCCTGATGATATAAATAATTATTGATGTACCACGTCATATAATCTACCCGACTGGAAGGCAGGAGCAGGCTTTGCAGACGAGGTCGGTTCAGGATGAACTTAAACACTTTTAAACTGGCTGGACGATCATTTTGTAGCTGGATGAAGCGCAGCCATAATGCTGTAATTTGCTGACATACTGCAGTATCCAGATTCCGAATGAGTTCAATCTGCTGATGTTCTGCAAGTAATGTTGAAAGCTGCTGCAAAATTTCAATAAATTCCTGATGGCGTAAACCAAAAAGTCCAAATGCCCAAGCATCATCAACCGGAATCTTCGGTGTTTGGTCAATATGCAAATAAGCTGCTATATGTTTGGCAAAATCCCTATAGCACAAGCCATGCATGGTGGTTGTCGCACCCATAGAGTAAGCAATTACAATGAATTGATTTAAATTAAGCTGCTGGATCACTGATTGAACATCGAGCCAGTGACTGGAAATCGCATCCAGGTCTTGCGGAATTTTGCAGTGACTAGATGCCCCAAACCCACGCCACTCGGGAATAATAAAGCGGAAATTTTTCTGATGTGGATAGAGAAAAGCTGCCCATTGCCAGCTCAACATGCCCAGACCTGATAGGACCAAGACCGGTTGACCCTGACCGTATTCACGTACAAATAACTGTTCGCCATCTGGCATGCTATAGAAGGGCATGCATATCTCCGTATTTATAATTTTTCTACATCGAATTGTTTAAGTTTGGGAATAACCTGTTCCAGCCAGGCAATCCAGCCCAGTTCCTGGTCAATACCTAGTTGCAGAATCATTTTATGAATATACAGGGTTCGGTCATTTTCGTCAGCTTGAGCAAAGTCTTTGGCGAAAATCTGCTGATAGGTTTTAAGCTTCTCTTTATGTATTTCTAGATGGCGTTCCAGTTCAGGTAAGGTGCTGTTGCCGCCCAGCTGGGCTTCTGCACGCAGACGAACCATCAGTTCTTCCCGAAGCTGTGCTGGGGAACTGTGCTCCAGCATCCAGTTAGCCAGTTCTTCCCGGCCGAGTCGCTCTACCTGATAGGTTTTTTTACGGCTATGAGAATCTTCCTCTTCTAGGGTCGAAATCCAGCCTTTTTGCAGCATGGCATTCAATTCACGATAGATCTGCTGATGGGTGGCATTCCAGAAGAAGCCCATGGAGCGGTCAAAACGACGTGCCAGTTCAATGCCAGTGCTCGGTTTCTCAATTAGGCTGGTGAGTAAAACATGTGATAAAGACATAAACGTCTCAAAAAAATGACTCGGGATTATTATGCAACATGTTGCATAAAAATCAATTCTGCACTATAAATTAGTGCAACAAGTTGCATAAGACTGCTGCTTGATGGAAGTAAATCAGTCAGCCTGAATAAAAATAGCCAGCACATCTGCACGCTAAGGAGTTGAAATGTCTAAATATCCGAATTTACTTGCCCCACTGGATCTGGGTTTTACCACGCTTAAAAACCGTGTCTTGATGGGCTCCATGCATGTGGGCTTAGAAGAAGCACCGGGCGGTTATAATCGGATGGCTGCCTTTTATGCAGAACGTGCCAAGGGTGGTGTAGCCTTAATTGTCACAGGTGGTATTTCGCCGAATGATCATGGCGTCACTTTTCAGGGTGGTTCCAAGCTCGATACGATTGAAGAAGCTGAAAAGCATAAAGTGATTACCCAAGCTGTACATGAAGCTGGCGGGAAAATTGCTATGCAGATCCTGCATACCGGCCGTTATTCTTATCAGGCGGAAAATGTTGCGCCGTCTTCAATTCAGGCACCGATTAATCCAGTCAAACCGCATGCTTTAAGCTCGGCTGAAGTGCAGCAGACCATCGATGATTTTGCCAACTGTGCCAGACTGGCTCAGTATGCAGGTTATGACGGTGTCGAAATCATGGGCTCAGAAGGTTACCTGATCAATGAGTTCATCGCAGCACGTACCAATCATCGTGATGATGAATGGGGTGGCAGCTATGAAAACCGTATCCGTTTCCCGATTGAAATTGTACGCCGTACCCGTGAAATGGTCGGTGAGAACTTTATTATTATTTATCGTCTTTCGATGCTGGATCTGGTTGAAGGCGGTTCAACTCTAGAAGAAGTAATCCAACTCGCCAAAGCCATTGAGAAAGCGGGCGCGACGATTATTAATACCGGTATTGGCTGGCATGAAGCGCGTATTCCGACCATTGCTACTAAAGTGCCACGTGCGGCCTTTACCTGGGTTACGCGTAAGCTAAAAGGTCAGGTGAATATTCCTCTTATTACCTCTAACCGTATTAATACCCCGGAAATGGCAGAATATGTCCTGGCTACAGGTGATGCCGATATGGTGTCAATGGCACGTCCAATGCTGGCAGACTCTGAGTTTGTCTTAAAAGCAGAACAGGGCCGTAGTGATGAAATCAATACCTGTATCGGTTGTAACCAAGCCTGTCTGGATCATATTTTCTCGATGAAAATTGCCACCTGTCTGGTGAATCCACGTGCTTGTTATGAAACCGAACTGATCTTTAAAGAAACCACTGTAGCGAAAAATATTGCAGTGATTGGTGCGGGGCCGGCAGGTTTAAGCTTTGCCATCTATGCAGCAGGTCGTGGCCATCATGTCACTGTATTTGAAGCTTCAGCACAGATTGGTGGGCAATTTAATATTGCGAAGACCATTCCAGGTAAGGAAGAGTTTTATGAAACCTTACGTTATTTCAAACGTCAGATTGAGTTGCAACCACGTATTCAATTGAAATTAAATTGCACCGCGACCTTTGATCAGCTGATTTCAGCCGAATTTGATGACATTGTGGTTGCCACTGGGGTGACACCGCGTCAGCTCGATATTCCTGGAATTGATCATCCTAAAGTGTTGTCTTATCTGCAGGTGCTAAGAGAGCGTAAACCAGTCGGCCAGCGTGTGGCGATTATTGGTGCAGGGGGTATTGGCTTTGATACAGCCGAGCTGCTTAGTCATGGGACCGAAAGTGGTAGTGTCAATCCGGAAAAATTCTATGATGAATGGGGAATCGATACTAACTATGAAAATGTTGGTGGACTCAAGACCGCCAATGTAGAACAGCCTGAACGTGAAATTTATTTATTGCAGCGTAAAGCAGCTTCTGTCGGTTCAAGTCTGGGTAAAACCACAGGCTGGATTCACCGTGCTGGCTTAAAGCATCGTAATGTCAAAATGATTGCTGGTGCAAGCTATGAAAAAATTGATGATCAAGGTCTGCATGTGATGGTAAATGATCAACCTGCAGTGTTAGACGTAGATAATGTCATTATCTGTGCTGGTCAGGAATCTTATACTGCCATGTTTGATGAACTGAAAGCTGCCGGTAAAAACGTGCATCTCATTGGTGGTGCGAAAGAAGCAGGTGAGCTGGATGCTAAACGTGCAATCCGTCAGGGTGCTGAATTGGCTGCGGTGGTTTAATTGATAAAACTTAAAAGATGACAGTTTTTGCTTTCATGCGAAATTGTCATGAAAGAAAGTTGATTGTTCCCTCTCCTTTGTTAAAGGAGAGGGTTAGGGAGAGGATTCTATTCTAAAACACCAGAATCCCCCTATTTACAAAGGGGGACTTTACAACAAAAAGGAAATAATAATGACACTACAAACAACCCAAACTGCAATTATGCGTTGGCATGAAATGTTGGAAACACGTGACATGTCCATATTGAATGAACTCCTCGCGGACGATGTCGTATTCCGCTCACCCGTGGCTTTTCATCCTTATCCCGGGAAACAGGTTGTATTTTTTATCTTGACCAATGTGGTTCAGGTCTTTGAAAACTTTAGTTATCACCGCGAATTTCTTAGTGAAGATGGTAACAATGTTGTACTTGAGTTCTCCGCCAATGTCGGCGATAAGAAACTTAAGGGAATCGACATGATTCAGTTCAATGATGAAGGTCAGATCATTGATTTTGAAGTAATGATACGACCAAAATCTGGACTTGAAGCCTTAGCTATAGAAATGGGCCAGCGGATTCAGGCTTATCAGGCTAATACTTAATTTCCTAAAATTGATTCAAGTCGGCATGAAGTTTGTACATCACTGATAGAAAACTAGAGGGGAATACAGATGAAAATGTGGCTTAAAAAAATGAGTCAACTTTCAAGTGAATATCTGGACCGCTTTAGCGGAGCCGATCTTCCAACACTTTATTATAATCCGAATGGTTTATTTTCTGGTGTGATTGAACGTTTACCACTTTTAAAACAGAAATATCGTCCAACACCGTGGTTATCGAATGCGCATGCGCACATTCTATATCTGGACTTGATAAAAAAACACACGATTAAGCTGCAATATGATGTGCTTGAGCAGCTGAATATGTCCGATGGCGGCATTACTGGCATTGCCTGGTATGGTTTAGATTTACCGCCAAGTACACCTACCATTGTGCTATTGCATACCATTACCGGCTCTCCGGAATCCATGCGGGAGCTGGTGCGTGACCTACATAAATATACAGGCTGGCGTGTTGCTCTGTGTTTGCGCCGTGGTCATGCTGACCTGCCAATGCCTGTGCCAAAAATGAACTTGTTTGGTTCAACCCAAGATCTGCGTGAACAGTTGCTCTATATTCAGGACAAGTTTCCTCAATCCGATCTCTATGGTGTGGGTTCCTCTGCAGGGACAGGATTGCTGGTTCGCTACTTGGGTGAAGAGGGCGAGCAGACCCCGCTCAAAGCAGCCTTTGCCTTATGCCCAGGCTATAATACCGAAACCGGTTTTGCCTATGTGCATCCGTTTTATAGCAAAGTCATGGCTAAAAAACTGATCAAACGTTTTATCCATCCTTATCAGGAAACCTGGCAGATTTATCCTTCATGGAAGCAATTGCTTGAGGTGAAAGACTTGTCTGAATTTGAACAGCGCTACTATGAGCTGGCAGGCTTTTCAGATTATGAAAGTTATACCAAGGCCACCAATCCAATTTATGTATTTGAAAATGTCAAAATTCCATTGATGATTTTGAACTCGGAAGATGACCCGGTCTGTCATATCCAGAATCTGGAACCGTATAAGGATGTCATTCGAGCCATGCCAAATATTGTGGTCGTCACCACTAAAAAAGGTAGCCATTGTGGCTTTTATCAGGGCTTAATGCAGACAGAATCATGGGCCACTCGTCTGATGGCAGATTATTTACTGCAACTTTCCGATACTCCAACGGCAGCTTGAAAGAGATTTTTAAACCATAAAAAACCCAGCATAAGCTGGGTTTTTTTGATGAAGGATTATATTAGTTTTCAAGTGCTGGCATAGCAGCAGCAATTGCATCTGCAACTGCATCATCTTCAGACTTACTTGCAGAAGATGAGTTGTTTTTAGGAGCGGCTGGTGTTGCTGCAGGTTTTGCAGGCTGCTCAGTGCTTGAATTTGTTTCAGCTGCAGGCGCAGGCTCTGATTGAGCAGGTTCCGGTTTTTTAACTTCACGGCGAATTTCAGTCGTAGTATTCGCAGTTTGTTCGCGCTGGATTTCAACAGTCGGTGCTGCTGGTGCTTCTTCAACCGGTTCAACTGGTGTTGATTCTAATGGTTCAACAGGCTCAAGTTGTACAGGTTCCGGAGCAACCACTTCAGATGCTGGAGTAACTTCGGTTTGTTCTTCTTCTTTTGGAGCTTCTTTTTTTACACAACCAGTCAGTGTAAGGCCAGTCAGGATCAGGGTACAGATTAAAAGTTTCTTCATCATCATTGCATCAAACAGAATAGTGTAGGGTGTGAATGCTCCTATTATAGCAGCAAAATGCAATATATAAATCATATGAACTTACTGTAATTTTTTTCAGGAATTGCTGTTAGAATAGTCAATTGTTTATTGTTCTTTGATTTGATGCGGATTGACTTTGCTTTATTGGTACAAGGTAAAGTAAAATTGCGCAACATTGCAGGCCGATTTAGGCTCGATTGTACGAGAAACCCAATGACCCATTTTATTTTCGTGACTGGTGGTGTTGTTTCATCACTAGGTAAAGGTATTTCAGCTGCTTCTGTTGCTGCACTTTTAGAAGCCCGTGGTTTAAAAGTGACCATGGTAAAAATGGATCCATACATTAATGTCGATCCAGGGACTATGAGCCCATTCCAGCACGGTGAAGTTTTTGTTACAGAAGACGGTGCTGAAACAGACTTAGACTTGGGTTACTACGAACGTTTCTTGCGTCGTGCGAAAATGACCAAATTGAATAACTTTACATCAGGCCGTGTTTACCAGGATGTTCTGAATAAAGAACGCCGTGGTGACTACCTGGGTGGTACTGTACAAGTTATTCCACACATTACTGACAACATCAAAGAACGTGTACTTCGCGCTGGCGAAGGTTATGACGTTGCGATCGTTGAGATCGGCGGTACTGTAGGTGACATTGAATCTCTCCCATTCATGGAATCTGTACGTCAGTTGATGGTTGAACTTGGTCATAAACGTACGATGCTGATGCACTTAACGTTACTCCCATACATTAAGTCTGCAGCAGAATTAAAAACTAAACCAACTCAACACTCAGTAAAAGAACTTCTGTCTATTGGTATTCAACCAGACATTTTGATCTGCCGTACTGAACATGATGTTGATGCAGATACGACGCGTAAAATTGCCTTGTTCACTAACGTAGAAGCGCGTGCAGTAGTCGTGTGTAAAGATGCACGTACGATCTACCAGATTCCACGTACTTTCTATGAACAGAATGTTGATGATCTCATTTGTGAACGTTTTGGCTATGACAATCTTCCAGAAGCAGACCTGTCTGACTGGGATAATGTGGTAGAAGCTTTACTGAACCCTGAATACACTGTACGTGTTGCAATGGTGGGTAAATATGTTGAACTTCCAGATGCCTACAAGTCTGTGAACGAAGCACTTTTACATGCGGGCATTCAAAACCGAGTGAAAGTTCAGATCGACTATGTCAATGCTGAAGAACTTGAAAGCCAAGATGTCAATGAAGTATTGAAAGATGCGGATGCGATTCTGGTTCCGGGTGGTTTCGGTGAGCGTGGTACTGAAGGCAAAATGAAAGCGATTCGTTTTGCACGTGAAAACGGTGTGCCATTCCTGGGCATCTGCTTGGGTATGCAGCTTGCAGTGATCGAATATGCACGTAACGTGGCGGGTATCCCTGATGCGACTTCAACAGAATTCAACCGCTCAACCAAATCTCCATTGATTGGTCTGATCACTGAATGGTTAGATGAGCGCGGTGAAGTTCAACAGCGTTCAGTAGATTCAGACCTTGGCGGTACCATGCGTCTAGGTGCACAGAAGTCTGAACTGGTACCGGGTACCAAGACTGCTGAAGTGTATGGTTCGGATGAAATTATCGAACGTCATCGTCACCGTTACGAGATGAACAACCGTTATATCCCAGTGCTGGAAGAAAAAGGCATGAAGATTTCTGGTTATTCTCCGGTACAACATCTGGTAGAAACTGTTGAAATTCCTGCACATCCTTGGTTTATTGCAGTACAATTCCACCCGGAATTTACCAGCTCGCCACGTGATGGACATCCATTATTTGCCGGTTTCATTGATGCTGCAAAAAAACAGTACCAAAAAACCAAATAATGCGAGTTTAAGACACAACTAGGAAGTTTAAATGTCACAATTAAAACCACAAGAAATTGTACGTTTAGGCGATATACAAATGGCAAACCACTTGCCATTTGTACTATTCGGCGGCATGAACGTACTTGAGTCGAAAGACTTAGCTTTTGAAATTGCAGAGACTTATGTTGATATCTGCAAGCGTTTAGATATTCCATATGTCTTTAAAGCAAGTTTTGACAAAGCCAACCGTTCAAGCCTGAACTCATTCCGTGGGCCTGGCCTCGAAAAAGGAATCGAGTGGTTAGCCGACATTAAAAAACATTTTAATGTACCAATTATCACTGATGTACATGAGCCGTATCAGGCTGCTCCTGTGGCAGAAGTTGCTGACATTATTCAGCTACCTGCATTCTTAAGTCGTCAGACTGACCTGGTTGAAGCGATGGCAAAAACTGATGCCATCATCAACATCAAAAAAGCCCAGTTCCTTGCTCCGCATGAAATGCGCCACATTTTGCATAAATGTCTGGAAGCAGGGAATGACAAGCTGATTCTTTGTGAGCGTGGTTCAGCCTTTGGTTACAACAATCTGGTTGTAGACATGCTGGGCTTCGACATCATGAAAGAAATGAACGTGCCAGTATTCTTTGATGTAACGCATGCATTACAAACTCCGGGCGGTCGTGCTGACTCTGCCGGTGGTCGTCGTGCGCAGATTACTACACTGGCGCGTGCCGGTATGGCAACAGGTCTTGCAGGTTTATTCCTGGAAGCTCATCCAAATCCAGATGTGGCAAAATGTGATGGTCCTTGTGCCTTGCGTTTATCTCAACTAGAACCATTCCTGGCTCAATTAAAAGAGCTGGATACTCTAGTGAAAGGATTTGAAAAATTAGATACACATTAATTCAATATACATTGATGCGTCTTTTTTGACGCATCATTTTTATTAATCAACTGAGGAATAGTTCATGAGTCAAATCGTTGACATTCGTGCACGTGAAATTTTGGACTCTCGTGGTAATCCAACCATCGAAGCAGACGTTATCTTAGCATCTGGCGTAGTTGGCCGTGCATGTGCACCATCTGGTGCTTCAACTGGTTCTCGTGAAGCTCTAGAACTTCGTGATGGCGATAAAGCACGTTACCTAGGTAAAGGGGTTAAAACTGCGGTTAACAACGTAAACACTCTGATTCGTGATGCGTTAGTGGGTAAATCAGTATTCGAACAGAAAGACATCGACAATACGATGATCGCTTTAGACGGTACTGAAAACAAAGAAAAATTAGGTGCAAACGCAACTTTGGCAGTATCTCTTGCTGCTGCGCGTGCTGCTGCTGAAGAAAAGAAAACTCCGCTTTACCAATATATCGCAGATCTTCGTGGTCAAAAGATTTTGACCATGCCTGTTCCAATGATGAACATCCTGAACGGTGGTGCTCACGCAGACAACACTGTTGATATTCAGGAATTCATGATTGAGCCTGTAGGTTTCACTTCATTTTCTGAAGCGTTACGTGCGGGTGCTGAAATCTTCCATTCTTTAAAATCAGTTTTGAAGAAACAAGGTTTGAACACTGCAGTTGGTGATGAAGGTGGTTTTGCGCCAAACCTTCGTTCTAACGAAGAAGCTATTACTGTGATCCTGTCTGCAATCGAGCAAACTGGTTACAAGGCTGGTTCTGACATTATGCTTGCGCTTGACTGTGCATCTTCAGAATTCTACAAAGATGGTCAATATATCCTGGCTGGTGAAGGCAACAAATCGTTCACAAGCAACCAGTTTGCTGACTACCTTGCAGGTCTAGTAAACCAATACCCAATTATCTCCATTGAAGATGGTCTGGACGAATCTGACTGGGAAGGCTGGTCTTACCTGACTTCGATTCTGGGCGACAAGATCCAGTTGGTTGGTGATGACCTGTTTGTTACGAATCCTAAGATTCTTCAACGTGGTATCAACGAGAAAGTAGGCAACTCAATCCTGATCAAGTACAACCAGATCGGTACATTGACTGAAACTCTGGATGCCATCTACCTTGCGAAAGCAAACGGTTACTCTACTGTAATCTCTCACCGTTCAGGTGAAACTGAAGATTCTACTATTGCAGATCTTGCAGTGGGTACAGCAGCAGGTCAAATCAAGACTGGTTCACTTTGCCGTTCTGACCGTGTAGCGAAATATAACCAATTACTTCGTATCGAAGAATTGACTCAAGCTGCATATCGCGGTAAAGCTGAGTTCAAAGGTTTGAACTAAGCGACTTATGTCAATGTTAAATGTATTCGACTCCTTGATGAGTAAAGTACTGTTGGGCCTTGCGATCGTTCTGATCGCAGGGTTTCAATATTTATACTGGTTTGGTGAGGGTGGTTATAATGACCATCAGGCATTGACCCAGAAAATCCAGCAACAAGTAGAATTGAATGAAGAGCTAAAAGAACGTAATCGCGTTCTGGCTGCAGAAGTTTATGATTTGAAGAATGGTATTGAAGCCATCGAAGAACATGCTCGTCTCGATTTAGGTTTGATCAAGCCGCATGAAACCTTTGTACAAATGAGCACTATTAGTACTCAATATAAACCGATTTATCTTAATCCGAATAAAGTAGACCTGAGAACCAATGAATCAGCTGATGTTCCAACAACACCATAAATTGTGGGTCATTTTACCAGCTGCAGGTTCCGGTAGCCGATTTTCCAAAACCGAACTTAAACAATACCAGATGATTCAGGAACAGACCGTTCTTGAACATACGGTTTCGCGCCTGAATCAATTGCCATTAGCAGGTTATGTCCTTGCAATCGGTGCACAGGATGATGTTGCCAAGACTCTGTCATTTTCTCGTCTGGATAAAGCGCATTTTTGCTTGGGCGGTGCAGAACGCGTCAACTCTGTACTAAATGCCTTGGAATATTTATCTGAGATAGCTTCAGAAGAAGACTGGGTTTTAGTGCATGATGCAGCCCGTCCTTGTGTGAGTCAAAGCTCCTTGATTGATCTGGTCAATACAGCAATTCAAACCGATCAGGCGGCGATTCTGGGTATTCCGGTACGGGATACCTTAAAGCGTGTCGTAAAGAGTCATGATATTGAAACGACGGTAGATCGTTCAACTTTGTGGCAGGCGCAAACACCACAAATGGCGAAACTTGGAACCTTAAAACGTGCAATTCAGCAGGCACTCGCAGATGGTGTTACTATTACCGATGAAGCCAGTGCACTGGAACATATAGACGAACCAGTTCAAGTAGTACAAGGTCGCTCTGACAATATTAAAATTACCTATCCAGATGATCTGGAACTGGCCAAGCTGATTCTGGCTGCACAGCGCTAAATATATTGCAATAAAAATGGAATAAATCAGTCAATGACGATTTATTCCGGAGCACTTTAACTTATAATTTTGCCATCATGAATTTTCTACCCGTGGGCCAATGATCCCTTCACAGCAGTATCGTTTTTTGCGGCAGTCCGCACGCGATGGACGTAGTATTAATCCCCAAAATGCCTCCCGATGGACCAAGTTGCACCTTGATCCATGGCTGCTTTGTTTCCTGATTTTAAATGCGATCTTGGGTCTGATGGTGGTCTACAGTGCCACCTCTGAAGATTCCGGGATGGTGATCCGTCAGGCGATCAGTTTTGGTGTGGGCTTTGTGGTGATGTTTATCTGTGCCCAAGTACCACCTAAGGTTTATCAAGCTGCCAGTCCATATTTTTATATGTTCGGTATCTTTATGCTACTGCTGGTCTTTGTGATTGGTGAGAAGCGTCTTGGGGCAACCCGCTGGATTACGTTGCCGGGTGTGGGGAGTATGCAGCCGAGTGAGGTAATGAAGTTTGCCATGCCACTGATGATGGCCTGGTACTTTGCCCGTAAACCTTTCCCGCCGAAGTTTCTGGACATTGTCGGTGCTTTGGTGATTTTAGGCGTGCCATTTGTATTGGTAGCACTGCAACCCGATCTAAATATCGGTCTGGTGATTCCCGGGATTTTTGTACTATTCCTGAGTGGCATGTCATGGCGCCTAATTGCTGGAGCCTTTGCTGCTTTAGCTATTGCAGTGCCATTGCTGTGGATGTTCTTGTTGCAGGAATATCAAAAGAAACGGATTCTGACTTTATTCGATCCAGAATCGGATGCCTTGGGCGCAGGCTGGAACATTATCCAGTCCAAAATTGCCATCGGTTCGGGCGGGATTATGGGGAAAGGCTATTCGCAAGGTACTCAGTCTCATCTAGGTTATCTGCCTGAACATCATACCGACTTTATTATGTCGACTTATGCGGAAGAATTTGGTTTTATCGGGGTGTTTCTTCTATTCAGCCTGTTTACAGCCATTATTATTCGCTGTCTGATTATTGGCATGAATAGCTTTCATAACTTTGGCCGTTTATACGCCGGTGCGATCGGACTAACTTTTTTCTTCTTTGTATTTTTAAACTCAGGCATGGTCAGTGGGATCTTACCTGTGACGGGTGACCCTTTGCCATTGATGAGTTATGGGGGGACAGCCGTGATTTCCATGTTGGCAGGGATGGGTATTGTGATGTCAATCCATACTCATCGTTAGAAAATTCAATGAAGTAAATTTTCAAAGCCAGACCAGTTCTGGCTTTTTTATTACTCGTATTTGTTAAAAGTAGCTTTATGCTATAAATATTCAATAACTTAGATAAATCATATGCAATTTTTATTGTTGAGGGGGAAATGAATAAATTAATGATAACCATTGGAATTTTCGGGTTATCTGTTTCAGCTTGGGCCAAACCACTGAGTCAGGCTGAATTTAAGGCAAAAACCAAACAAAAATATGATGAGTTGGAGTTAAAACTTGCTGTATTGAACTCATCGGTAGACCAACGTGAGCATCCTGCACTTATAATTGCTAAAGCCTGTGAATATGCAACCGGTTTAAAGCAGTTAAAATATCTATCAGAACAGAATCTGCATCTTGCGGCAGCGCAAGATGAATTCCAGTTTGTGAGTAAACTAGATAATCAGTTTACTCAATCTCTTCAGGATTTGGGAACTACCTATGAAACAGGCTGTGTTTCACAAAAAAAATAAAGAACAAAAAGCCCTCAAATGAGGGCTTTTTGTGGTTGTTTCATACTTAGCTAAGAAACCAGGTGTAATAACCCCAAAGCATTAAAGGCCAAGCCAGAAACGGACTAAATAGCCATTTCCAGAACCAGTACTGAGGGATAAAGCCAACTCCGTGAATAAAACCGCCTGAAATCCCGATCATGATAAACATCATGGCGCGGTGGCTATATTCCCCGTTGGCATCCAGCATCGCAGCAGGATGAACCAGCAACACCGCTGCGAGTGGAAAAGCCAATAGGCAAGAAATCACCATTGCAAAAGGGTTAGATTTTTTTTCTATCTTTACTTGTTCAACTGCAGCGTCTGTCATCTCTTATTTCTCATCCAGGTCTTGATGATTTTCAATATATAGTGCACTAAGTACACCGGCGAAACAGGCCATCAAAATGCCGAGAATCCATGCGAAATACCACATAATTTTATCTCCTAAGACACAGCCTTAGTACAGGCTGTGTGAATTCTCTTGAATATGTTTTTTGGTAATCACGCCCCACATCTTGTAGTAACACCAAGTGGTGTAGCACAGGATCAGTGGAACGAAGATGCATGCAGCTACAGTCATCACAGTTAAGGTATTTTGGCTGGATACCGCATCCCACATGGTTAAGCTTGCAACTGGGTTGATGCTAGATGGCATCAGGAATGGGAACAGGGCAAAACCGGCAGTCAAAATCGCACCGATCACCGCTAAAGATGAACCCAGGAAGCTCAAACCTGCTTTGGCTTTAGATGCAGCCAATACCACAATGATGCCACCTAAAATACCTGCAACTGGTGCCAGTATCGTAATTGGATAATTGCTGTAGTTGTTCATCCAGCCTGGGTTGGCATTGGTCAGTACTTCTTTTGCTAGTGGATTAGCGATACCGTTAGTTTCGTAAGGAGTCACTAGGGTATAACCCTGGATACCACCGAAATATAACCATGCACCGACTGCCAGGAAAGCTACCAGATAAACAATCCCCATGATTTTGGTTGCTTTGGCAGAACGTTCACGTAAATCGCCATCTGTACGTAGCATCAACCATGCACCACCGTGTGCACACAGCATAGATAAGCTGACAACACCACATACCAGTGCAAATGGATTGAGCAGGGCAAAGAAGCTGCCAGAATAAGTCGAACGAACTGTTTCGTCTAATGTAAATGGAACACCCAGGAACATATTGCCGAATGCAACACCGAAAACCAGTGCAGGCACAGCACCACCAACTGCTAGGCCCCAATCCCAGGCATTACGCCATTTGGTATTTTCCAGTTTGGAGCGATAGTCGAATCCTACTGGACGCAGGAATAAGGCAAACAGAACAAGCAGAAGTGCCCAGTACATACCAGAAAAGGCAGTTGCATAAACCATTGGCCAGGCAGCAAACAGGGCACCACCCGCAGTAATAAACCAGACCTGGTTACCATCCCAATGCGGGGCAATCGTATTGATTGCCGCACGACGTTCTTCATCATTCTGACCCACGAATGGCATGATCGCCATGGAGCCCATATCAAAGCCATCAGTCAGGGCGAAACCAATCAGCAAGACACCAACCAGTACCCACCAGATTATTTTGAGGAGTTCGTATTCAATCATGATTGAACCTCGCCAGTTACGCCTTCTGGAAGAGCTGCATCTTCTTGATCGGCTGCTGCTTGAGAATTAGGTTTTTCGAAGTGGTATTTACCGGTATGTAATGAACTTGGACCCAGACGTGAGAATTTAATCATCAGGTACATTTCAATAATCAGCAAGACAGTGTAGAACGCTGCTAATGCAATGATTGAACCCCATACATCGCCTGTGCTTAAGCTTGAAGTCGATAAATGTGTAGGCAGAACCTCACCAATAGTCCAAGGTTGACGACCTACTTCAGCAACAAACCAGCCAGTTTGTGCTGCAATCCATGGAAGTGGTAGTGCAAATAATGCAAATTTTAATAACCAAGGTTTGTTTTCTGCATTGCGTTTAGCCACCGCAAAAGTTGCAAGAACAAATAGAACCAGCATCAGGAAGCCAGAAGCGACCATGGCACGAAATGCCCAGAACAGGCTTGGTACATGTGGAATAGTATCTTTTGCTGCTGCCTTAATTTGCTCGTCAGAAGCATCTACAACATTTGCAGTATATTTTTTCAGAAGCAGACCGTAGCCCAAATCTTTTTGAGTTTCTGCAAATGCAGCTTTCAGCTCAGGAGACTGATCGCCAGCACGTAGTTTTTCCAGTTGTTCATAAGCTACCATACCGTTACGGATACGACCTTCATGTTCAACCAGCAGGTCTTTAATGCCGGTAACAGGGGTATCTACAGAACGTGTAGCGATGATGCCCATGACATAAGGAATTTTCACAGCATAATCGGTAGACATGGTTTCTTTATTTGGGAAGCCAAATAAAGTAAATGCTGCAGGCGCTGGTTCAGTTTCCCATTCTGCTTCAATCGCAGCCAGTTTGGTTTTCTGTACATCACCAATTTCATAACCAGACTCATCGCCCAGCAGGATCACTGAAAGAGTAGACGCTAAACCGAAAATGGCAGCAATCGCAAATGAACGGCGTGCAAATGGCAGGTCACGTTTTTTCAGCATGTAGTAACTTGAAATTGCCAGTACGAAAATGGCACCAGTCACATAACCTGCAGAAACAGTATGTACGAATTTAACCTGTGCAACAGGGTTAAAGATCAGTGCTGCAAAGTCCACCATTTCCATACGCATGGTTTCATAGTTGAATGCTGAACCGACCGGGTTTTGCATCCAGCCATTGGCAACCAGAATCCACAGTGCAGACATGTTAGATCCCAATGCTACTAACCAGGTCACGCCCAGATGCTGTACTTTGGATAAACGGTCCCAACCGAAGAAGAATAAACCAATGAAAGTAGATTCAAGGAAGAAGGCCATCAAACCTTCAATAGCCAATGGTGCACCGAAAATATCACCCACATAATGCGAATAATATGCCCAGTTGGTTCCGAACTGGAACTCCATGGTCAAGCCTGTGGTTACCCCTAAGGCAAAGTTAATCCCGAACAGTTTTCCCCAAAACTTAGTCATGTCCTTGTAAATTTCTTTGCCGGAAATCACATAGGTGGTTTCCATGATGGCAAGCAGAAATGCCAGGCCTAAGGTCAGTGGAACAAAAATAAAGTGATACATCGCGGTCATAGCGAACTGGAACCGCGAAAGATCGACCACGCTTTCAGAAATCATCAACGTGTCTCCTTGATTTGGGAAGGATTGCCGGCGATACGCTCGGCGACTTGAGTGTCAAAATCTTTTGGAATAGTAGGCGCATCAAACCAAATATTTTTAATTACCAGAAGTAGAATGATCTTGATAATTAAAATCGCAGTAATCTCTCTTACTGTTTTTTGGTTTAAATTTTTAGAAACTAAGCTCATGTGAACAAGCCTATTATGTGGTTTGTTATATATTATTAATCGATTGTAACTAAAAAATAAATAGACTAAATAGTTTAAATAAATATATATTTATAGGTTATTGAAAATATTAATAATATACTATTAGAAGTTTGATAATTATTCTAAATATTTGTGATTATTTTGTGTAAAAAACAGATTATTTAAATCTGACTAAAATGCTTATATTTATATTTTAAAGTGGATTAATTTGCTTGGTTTAATTATTAAATAGATAAAATTAATCTGATTAAAATGGTTGGGATTTATTTTTTAATCTTATTAAATCTGACTATTTTGCTGGGGTTTTTATTCGGTTTTTATTCTAATTAAAATAGTCAGGATTAATTAAAAAATAAAAAAGAACCCGCATCAGGCAGGCTCTCTTCTAATATGAAATTGGGGAGGTTTTAGAAGTCGTAACGCATACCTAGAGAAAGACCTAGGCTGTCTTCACCGCGTACGCCACCTACAGCATTGGTACGAGCTTGTGCCCAAGGGGTAAGGTTTGAGTTTTCATCATTTAATACAGTTGCTATGTTGCCATAAACGCGAACTGTTGGATCTAAACGGTGCTCAAGTCCGATTGCCAGTAAAGTTGCATTCGCATCGTCCGCATCGACATCGCGGTGGAATACTTCACCACGGAATGAGGTTTTTGGTGCAAATTTATACTCACCGGCTATACCAAATACTTGTGCATCTGGGTTTGCTTCAGAATTATCGTGTTGAAGGAATTGGTATAAACCACCCAAGTTGAACTCAGGCGTGATTTTGTAAGCACCTGCGATACGGAAACCATCGCGCTCACCACGGGCAGCTTCTTCTTCATAGTGTTCATATGCAGCGGCGAAATCAACTTTACCTTCTTTATAGGTTAAAGCGAGGTCATAAGCCTTATCTTTATCTTTTTCACCATCCTTAGATGCATCCGGGCTGTTGGCTTCATGTAGGGAAAGTGCACCCAGAACATTAAATCCGTTGCCGAATTTTGGTGATTTATATTCAATGGTATTATTATTGCGTTCATCAAAACGTAAGTTGCCAGCACGAGTGACATTACGAACATCACCAACCATATCACCAAAGAAGTTGACCGGGCCACGTGCTACTTTGAATGGGCTGTCAAAACGGCCGATACGCGCTTGACCGAAATCACCTTTTAAACCAACAAAAGTATCACGAGTTGCAAATTCAACATCATCGTTTGCAGAACCACTTGCAAAGTTAATTTCCTGTTCGATTTGACCAAATACGGTCATACCATTTTCTAGTTTTTGTTCAGCTTTAAAGCCTAGGCGTGAAGAGTTTGAAGAAAGACCTACTTCGTTATAATCCTGGCCATCATCCAGATAATCTAAAGAAACGTGTGCACGACCATACACTTTAACATCAGCAGCAGCTGCCATTACTGGTGTTAAAATTGTTGCCCCGATTGCTAATGCAGATAACGTTTTTTTCATGTGTTGCTCCAATAAAGACTTTTTTATTCATCGTCTTAAAAACAAGTTTCAGTATTGTTTTGAAACATCTACTGCTCTATTGGTGCCAAGTATTCATTACAAATAAGTCAATATGATTAAGGAAATATTTCAGAAATATTAAAGACAATCATTGTCTTATTTTTTATAGAATTGTGAGTGGGATAAGCAGGATTGATACAAATACAACTAGGCTCGGTGTTTGCTGTAAAACCTAAAAATAGGCTAGGTTACTTTTATTGATATTTTAGTGGCTTAATTCAAGGTGAAATACATCAGACATAAAAAATGGAGCCGAAGCTCCATTTTTAAATATTAAGAATAGCTTACAGGGCAGCTTTAATTTTCTCTGCCAGTTGCTTGATTTTTTCCTGATCGCCCATTTGTGCAGCATGTTTGCCAAGGTTGTGCAAAGAAGTAGGTACCAGATGGAAATGGACATGCGGAACAGTCTGACCCGCCGCAGCGCCAGAGAGCTGCATCAGTACAATGCCATCTACACCTAAACCTTTTTCAATCGCTTTGGCAATTTTTTGCACCACCTGAATGGTATAGGCTGCAATTTCAGGATCCAGGTCAAGCAAGGTAATTGCGGGTGTTTTAGGAATGACCAGAGTATGACCATCGGCCTGTGGCATGATGTCCATAAATGCAAGAACTTGGTCATCTTCATACACTTTAATTGCTGGAAGTTCACCACGCAGAATTCGTGCAAAAATATTTTGGTCATCGTAAGTCATAAGTGCATTCCTTGAGCAGAATTGAATTGTATTATTTACAATTCAATTCTTTCTGACGTTCTTTGATCGCGTCAAGACGTTGCTGCTCTTTTTCTGAAAATTTTGGCTTGGTTGTGTAGCAATTGTCATTAAACTTTGCTTTTGCTTCAGGATCCTTGAAACAGAAACCTTTTGATGCATAAATGACATCATGGTCATTTTTCAATTTTTTGCATTCCTGTTCAGATGCAAGAACCGATGTTGAAGCCCCAAACAAAGTTGCAGAACCGACGAGTGCTACAACAAATAACTTATTCATAAGAGTTTCCTCAGGTATCACTGCATGTGGCTAGTCTATAGTCACAATATTAGGTTTGTTTATTATTATTCAATGGCGAGATATTACTCAATAGTAATATTACTCCATGATTCATACATTTTTACAGCACTGGAAAAGTCACTGTTTTTATCCGACAGATTGCTAGCGACTTGCACTAGACTTTGACCTAAAGCAAGAAGTGGCACTGCCAGTTTGGCATCACGCGCAAGATCAAGTGCAATACCGGTATCTTTGGCCAAGAGAGGCAGGGCAAAGGTAACAGGGAAGCTACGATTCAAAACACGCTGTGGTAAAACGGTTTCAGTCACATTGCTTTTGCCGCTTGATGCATTGATACAATCCAATGCTTCATTCAGGTCAACACCGTGCGCTTTCAGTGTGGTAAAGCCTTCTGCAGCCGCACACAGGTTTACAGCCAGTAACATATTATTTACCGCTTTTACCGCAAAGCCAGCACCTGATGTGCCCACATGCTTGATCAATTTGCCAAAAGCCTGCATTGCTGGCAGGGCTTTTTCAAAGCCTTCCGCATTACCGCCGACCATCACAGTCAATGTGCCATTTTCCGCACCAATGGTCTGGCCACTCACAGGCGCATCCAGGAAAATCACACCCTGTTCAGCCAGTACTTCTTCTAAACGTCGAGCCGCGTCAGGAACACCACTGGTACAGTCTACCCAGATACTGCCAGCTTTAAGGCTGAGGCCTTGGACTAATACTTCAACATCGGCACTGGTCGGCAGGCATGAAAAAATAATATCTGCCTGAACTGCCTGTTCCAGTGCAACAGCCTGTGTGTCATATTCAGCAGCATGTTCTTCAGCCTTGGCGAAAGTACGGTTCCAGACATAGACTGTCTCAAAATGCTTGGGTAAATGCGCTGCCATGCGATAACCCATTGCGCCTAAACCAATAAATGCCACTGACTGAATCATGTCATACCCTCTGAATAAAATAATAAATACCTGAAAATTGCTGGCTCTTCCGGAATTAAGCATCTATCCGGGTTGAGCGTTGTGCCAGCCAGGTGGTCAGTTTCGGCCAGAATGTATTGGCTGTTTTCTGATTGGACATCAGTCCAAGATGACCACCCGGGATAAGAGTAAACGTCTTATCGGTACTACTTGTCAATTCCATCAAAGGTTTAGCTGACTGTTCCGTAACAATCTGATCGGTTTTCCCAGCCCCGACCAGTAAGGAACAGTTAATATTTTTCAGGTCAATCGTTCGGCCGTTTAAAGTCATTGAGCCATTTTTTAAAGGATTTTGCAGCCATAAGTGCAGCACCATGTCCTGATTGATTCCACCCGGATAATCAATCATCTTGTTCAAAAAATTGCCCATGGTGGCATGTTCATAGACATCTTCAACATTTTCCAGGTTCATCAAAAACTGCTTCTGGCTTTTAAACCAGCCAATCGGATCAAGGAGCTTAAATCCCAATGCATTGATGATGCCGGGCGAATGAATATATTCCTTAGGAATCAATCCTTGATGAATCGCCTGTTGCAGGGTTTTATTTTTGGAAATGAGCTTGTTGGTGGTGCTAAAAAGCTTGCCAACGCGACCGGATGCATAACTGTCAATCGGGCTACCCAGTACAATCAGGTTTTTAACATGTTCAGGGGAATGTAGCGCAGTATAAAGCGTGACAAAAATTCCAGCCATACTCCAGCCATGCAAGGAAATAAACTGACTGCCTGAATGCGAGCAGATTCGTTCAATAGCCTGAGGAATCGCGCCGTCGATAAAAGACAGGAAATTCAAGTGACGGTGTTTATAACGGAAACGTTTCCATTCCACTAAATAGACATCAAAACCGCTATGCTGAAAATGCTTGACCAGTGAACGGTAAGGATACAGATCATAAATATCCATATTAATCGCAAGAGGGGCAACAAAGACTAACGGCTCACGGTACTTTTTTTCAGGCGCTGCATAATAGCGAATTTTGCAGAACTCAGTCGCAGCAATATATTCAAAGGGCGTTTTTTGCGAAAGAATCAGGGAAGACGAGTTAAATAACCGTGCATTCAGGTGTTTTAATTTTTTCTTCTGGCGTTGAATATTTTGTTTTAACTGAATCATGTAAATAATTTATCCGT
The DNA here is from genome assembly GCF_000804305.1 of Acinetobacter sp. YZS-X1-1. Taxonomy (NCBI): domain Bacteria; kingdom Pseudomonadati; phylum Pseudomonadota; class Gammaproteobacteria; order Moraxellales; family Moraxellaceae; genus Acinetobacter; species Acinetobacter sp. YZS-X1-1. The sequence goes on from NZ_JWHB01000019.1 coordinate 47,993, forward strand.
ATACAAAGGAGAATTGGTCGAAGTCTAAGCAATAATTGCTTATTATGCCTTGACCTGAAATAGCTTAGACGCTCAAAATGTTGGCAATTTTTTACAAAAGGCAGCCTTTGGGCTGAAGTAAAGTGATGAGCCAGCAAGACGATTTTAACTATCAATTAGAAACTTTAGCCATCCGTACCGGTCACACCCGCAGCTTTGAGGGTGAGCATGGTGAACCGATTTTTCTAACATCGTCATTTGTTTATGAAAATGCGGCTGAAGCTGCAGCAAAATTTTCAGGCCAGGAGCCGGGTAATATTTACTCTCGCTTTACTAATCCAACTGTTGCCATGTTTGAAAAGCGTCTGGCTGCCTTAGAAGGCGCAGAACGTGCTGTTGCGACCAGCTCTGGTATGGCTGCGATTATGGCAGTGGCGATGGCTTACCTGAAAGCAGGCGATCATGTGATCTGTTCACGCGCCGTATTTGGTTCAACAGTTTCTTTATTTGAAAAATACGTGGCTAAATTTGGTGTCGTAGTTGAGTTTGTCGACTTGACTGATTTGGATGCATGGAAAAATGCCATCAAGCCAGAAACCAAATTACTCTTTGTTGAATCTCCGTCAAACCCATTGGCTGAAGTGGCAGATATTCAGGCTTTGGCAGATATTGCACATGCCAATGATGCATTGCTCGCGATTGACAACAGCTTCTGTACACCAGTGTTACAACAACCACTCAAATTTGGTGCAGACTTAGTCGTATATTCTGCGACTAAATATCTGGATGGCCAAGGCCGTGCACTCGGTGGCGCTGTGGTAGGTAACCACAAACTGCTTGAAGAAATCTTCGGTTATGTACGTACCACTGGTCCTTCTATGAGCCCGTTCAATGCCTGGGTATTCCTGAAAGGTCTAGAAACTTTACGTTTACGTATGCGTGAGCATTCTGCCAATGCACAAAAACTGGCAGAATTCTTAAATGCACATCCGAAAGTAGAAAAAGTTTACTATGCAGGTTTACCTGAACATGTTGGTCATGAACTGGCTGCAAAACAACAAACCGGTTTCGGTGGTATCGTATCTTTCGAAGTGAAAGGTAGCCGTGAAGGTGCCTGGAAAGTAATTGACAATACCCAGTTCATTTCAATCACCGGTAATCTGGGTGATGTGAAATCAACCATTACTCATCCGGCAACAACCACGCATGGTAAATTGTCTCCAGAAGCCAAAGCAGCAGCGGGTATTCGTGAAGGTTTAATTCGCGTTTCTGTTGGTTTGGAAGAGATTGATGATATTATTCGCGACATTACACGCGGTTTAGATCTAATCTAATTTTATAAATATATGTTCGGAGATCTTTATGAACATTAATATGTTGATGCAGCAAGCACAGCGCATGCAAAAAGAAGTCGAAAACAACATGAAAAAAGCCAAAGAAGAGCTTGCGCAAACTGAAGTGCATGCTGAGGCTGGTGGCGGTCTGGTGAAAGTCACCATGACTTGCCGCAATGTGGTGAAACGTATCGAAATTAATCCTGAACTGCTACAGGACGATCCAGATATGATCGAAGATCTGATTGCAGCAGCGATGAATGATGCAGCGCGTCAAGCAGAAGTGATCTCTGAAGAGAAAATGAAATCTGCAAACTCAGGTATGGGCTTACCACCTGGTCTGGCTGGTTTATTCTAAGGAAGTATGCGCAATGTTTAGTGATCGTTTTGATCAACTGGTTCAAGCATTACGCATTTTGCCAAGCGTTGGGCCGAAATCGGCCCAGCGTATGGCTTTGCATTTAATCATGAAAAATCGTGAAGGGGCGATTGGTCTGGCACATGCCTTGACTGAAGCAACCGATCACATTCATGAATGCTCGATCTGCCATTCATTGACGGAAGATGAAGTCTGTAATATCTGTACCTCAGTTGAGCGTGATGATGAACTGCTTTGTGTAGTGGAGTCACCGGCAGATGTCATGGCAATTGAGCAAAGCGGCAGTTTTCGTGGTAAATATCATGTTCTGGGTGGTCATCTGTCACCTCTAGATGGAATCGGGCCTGAAGAAATCGGTATTCCGTATTTACTGCAACGCTTAAGTCAGGGACAGATCAAGGAAGTAATTCTGGCCACCAATGCGACTGTCGAAGGACAAGCAACCGCACATTATCTGGTTGAAGCCAGTAAGCATTTACCAGTGCAAATGACGCGTATCGCTCAAGGGGTGCCTCAAGGTGGAGAACTGGAGTATGTCGATAGTCATACTCTGAGTCAGGCAGTGCATAACCGGATGCGAATTAAGTGAAATATTAATTATATTCTCTTAATATATAATATAAAAAATATATTAGTAAAAATATAAAATGTTTACTAGATAAGCTATGTTCGAAAAAAATATGGAACAAAAAGTATGATTTGGTTGTCACATTTTTATATAAAAATTCTATATATCGGGTAATATAGCTTCATCGAGCATCTAATTTTAGACTCAGTCTTTATGTTTCAATTTATTCAACATCAGTACGACTTAAATCATGTCCTGAACCTTATGGATCAAAATCCGGTCTATGGCCTGGATACAGAATTCATTAAGGTAGACACCTTGTGGCCAAAACTTGGTGTTTTTCAAATCAATGTCAATAACAATGTCTATTTGCTGGATGGAACAACACTGGATCTGAGTGAATTTCTGAACAAGATTTTTAATGCTCAACAGAATATTTTCCATGCCTGCAGTGAAGACATTGACCTGATTTACCATTACACCCAGAAAAAAGCCCTGAGTAATGTCTTTGATACACAGGTCGGTATGTCTTTCCTCGGACATGGTTTGCAGGTCAGCTATCAGAATGCCTTGAAACAGATGCTGGATGTCGATATTGAAAAAGATCAGACTCGCTCTAACTGGCTGGCACGTCCTTTAAGCTCTGAGCAGTTGCTGTATGCAGCCAATGATGTGCATTATCTGGTGCAACTGTCGGATAAAGTCAAACAGGATCTGGAAAGCAAGTATCTGCTCGATTTCGCTCTTGAAGATTGCCGTTTTTTGACCCATGAAATTGGTGAAGAAACACCGACTGCCTTGCTTTATCAGGATGTCGGTAATTATCGTCATTCACGCCGTCAATTAATGCAGTTACAACAACTGGCTGTATGGCGTGAGCAGATTGCCAAGGCGCTGAATCAGCCACGCAGCTTCATTCTGAAAAACTCGACCATGATTGATCTGGTAGAGAAATTCCCTCGCAATAATTTCCAGCTCAGTCAGATAAAAGACATCCGGGCCAATATTGTCCGCGAACATGGCAAGACCATTTTGGATCTGTTGAAATTCCTGCCTGATCAAGCCGAATGGCCGCTGCGTCTGGCACGTCCAATTCGCCATTCATCCAGAGAGATTGGCGAGAAGGTCGAAACAATGATCCAGAATATATCCAATGAAATCTCTGTACCGAAAGAAGTGCTGATGCGCAAGAAATGGCTGAATGCCTTATATCAGCATGTGGTATGTCATAAGGATGAACAGGATCTGCCAAACTACTTGCTCGGCTGGCGCTATGAGTTATTAACTCTGCCACTAATTAAGGTATTGCATCAGGATGAGTCTTATTTGTCGACCCAGATGAAAGTAGTTGAGTGATTTTTACTGGATTGATTAAAGATAAAGCAATTATACAAAATCATGACTGATGCATTTGAAGCGGCTAATGTTTCTGTCGTTTTTTTGATGTATCCTTGCGATTGTTTTTTCAGAAAAGTCGTTTGAAACATGCAAGTGTCTATCTACAAATCTAGCAAAAAAGATGAAATGTATCTTTATGTGGCGCGTCCTGCAGATGAGAACGAAGCCGAAACATTTGAACCACTAGAGGTATTGGCTGAACCGGTACGTGTTGCGTTTGGTCGTGCGACTTTTGTCATGCATCTTGAACTGAGTGAATCGCGTAAACTGGCACGTGCTAATGTTTTACATGTGATGGATTCAATTTCTACCCGTGGTTTCTTCCTGCAAATGCCTCCAGAAGGTTTAATTAACCCGAATGCGCCAGCACCAGAAGGTCTTCGTGGAGCTTAAGCTCAGTTCAGGAGTTGTGAAATGAATGGTTTTGTAGCTGTATTGGACTCAATTCCTGACCAGAGTATTGCGTTTGCAGTGTATCTGCTGGGCAGTCTGATTGCGTTAGGCTGCTGGTATGGCGTGACCAAGCGCATGCCAAAGGCAATGGGCGGTTTTTTATGGCTATTGGCCTTTGCCGTGCTGTTGACTCCAACCGTTTCTGAAGGCAGTAATGCTTCAGTTGCGCCCGCTATTTTCGGGCTGCTGTTTGGTATTCTGACCAAGGAATATGAACTCGTTTGGATTAATGCGTCACTTATTTTATTTGTCATTGGTATCGGGTCTGTGATTGGCTATTGCTGGTCGACCTATGCATCCAGTAAAACGGGTCTTGGGTCAAACAAGAAAAGTTCACCGCTGTAAATAAAAAAATAAGGTTCAATCATGTCTGCTGATATTCAACAATTCTCAGGTACGGATCAGTACATTGCCACTGACAGTTTAAAACTGGCTGTGAAAGCTGCGCGTAGTTTGCAAAAACCCTTGCTGGTCAAAGGTGAGCCGGGTACAGGTAAGACCCTGTTGGCTGAACAGGTGGCACAAAGTCTGGGACTGAAGCTGATTACCTGGCATATCAAGTCAACGACCAAGGCACAGCAGGGACTGTATGAATATGATGCGGTATCACGCTTACGTGATAGTCAGTTAGGTGATGATCGCGTTTATGACATCAAGAACTACATCAAGCCGGGTAAACTCTGGGAAGCGTTTACTAGTGAAGAACGCTGTGTGTTACTGATTGATGAGATCGATAAAGCAGACATCGAGTTCCCAAATGACTTGCTGCATGAACTCGACAAGATGTCTTTCTTCGTTTATGAAACGGGTGAAACCATTACTGCGACCCAGCGTCCGATTGTCATCATCACTTCAAATAACGAGAAAGAACTTCCAGATGCCTTCTTGCGCCGTTGTTTCTTCCACTATATCGAGTTTCCGGATGAAGCGACCATGCGTAAAATTATCGATGTGCATTTTGAGAATATTTCGGCAACACTGGTGAATGAAGCTTTGCAAGTTTTCTTCAAGTTACGCCAGATTCCAGGCTTGAAAAAACCACCTTCAACTTCAGAACTGATCGACTGGTTAAGTCTGTTAATGGCAGATGATATGCCGGAAGACATTTTAAGAAATACCGACAAGTCCAAAGCGATCCCGCCTTTGTACGGTGCGCTGATCAAAAATGAGCAGGATGTACAGCTGCTTGAACGTCTAGCCTTTATGTCGCGTCGCTAAGGGAGAAACACGCATGTTTGTGCGATTGTTTTATACCCTCAGAAAATATGGCGTACCAGTTTCCACACGTGAGTTGATCGATCTGAATCAGGCGGTAGCGGCAGGCGTAGTTTTTGCCGATCAGGACGAGTTCTATCAGCTTGCTAAAACTGTGATGGTCAAAGACGAGCGCTACTTCGACAAGTTCGATCGTGCCATGAAAGACTACTTTGATGGTATCGTGACCTTTGATCTGGATGAACTGCTGAATCAGGTGCATAAACTGCCTAAAGACTGGTTTGATCTGGAACTTCTAGAAAAGCACTTAACCCCTGAACAGCGTGAAGAACTGAAAAAAGCCGGGTCGCTGGAAGAACTGATGAAAATGCTGGAAGAGCGCTTGCGTGAACAGCATAAAAAACATCAGGGCGGGAATAAGATGATTGGTACTGGTGGCACATCGCCATTTGGTGCCTATGGTGATCATCCTGAAGGTGTGCGCATTGGCGGGCCGGGGCGTAAACGTTCCGCCGTCAAAGTCTGGGAACAGCGTCAATACCGTAATCTGGATGATGATCAGATTCTTGGTAGTCGTCAGATGCAGATGGCACTGCGCCGTTTGCGTAAGTTCGCCCGTCAGGGTGCGGCTGAAGAACTGGACATTGATAGCACTATTCGTGAAACTGCCAAACAGGGGATTCTGGATGTGCAATTGGTGCCGGAGCGTCGTAACCGTATTAAAGTACTCATGCTGTTTGATATCGGCGGATCGATGGATGCGCATATCGCTCAGTGTGAAAAACTGTTTAGCGCCGCCAAGAGCGAATTTAAGACTCTAGAATATTTCTATTTCCATAACTGTCTGTACGACTATGTCTGGAAAGATAATGTCCGTCGTTCCAGCTCGCGCATGAATACCTGGGATCTGTTCAATACCTATGGACGGGATTACCGGGTGATTGTAGTGGGTGATGCCAGCATGGCACCCTATGAGTTGAACTCCGTCGGTGGTTCGGTCGAATATATGAATGATGAGGCAGGACAGGTCTGGTTACAGCGTCTGCGTCAGCATTTTGATAAAACCGCCTGGCTCAATCCTGAAGAAGAAAAATACTGGCATTACACGCATACTATTGGCCTGATTAAGCAAATCTTTGAAGATCATATGTTTCCAATGACCTTAAAAGGTATTGAGGATATGACCAAATATCTGGCGCGTTGATTCCATTTATCTATAAGTGACTTTATCTATAGTTATTAGTGCTTTAAAACGAATTATTCTAGTATAAAGTCACTTGTTATACCTTATTCCAATATTCAGGAATTATTATGGCTCATCAAATTAATGGTATTGCGTTGCCCAACGAAGAAGGTTTCTTTGGTCAATATGGCGGTCAGTTCATTCCACCAGAGCTAAAACAGGCCATGGATGACATCAATGTTGCCTATCAGGAAATCCGTCAAACTGAAGAATTTCAGAATGAATTAAAAGACCTGTTTGCTAACTATGTCGGCCGTCCTAGCCCTTTGTTTCATGCTAAACGCCTTTCTGATCAGTTAGGTGGAGCACAGATCTATTTAAAACGTGAAGACCTGAATCATACCGGTGCACATAAAATCAATCACTGTCTGGGTGAAGCACTGCTGGCGAAATATATGGGTAAAACCAAAGTGATTGCAGAAACCGGTGCAGGTCAGCATGGTGTGGCATTAGCCACTGCATGTGCTTTGGTGGGTATTCCATGTGAAATTCATATGGGCCAGGTGGATATCGAAAAAGAACATCCAAACGTCGTAAAGATGAAAATCTTGGGTGCTAAGCTGATTTCTGTGACTCGTGGTACAGCAACCCTTAAAGATGCAGTCGACAGTGCTTTTGAAGAATACTTGAAAGATCCGAAAAACTATATCTATGCGATTGGTTCGGTGGTAGGACCGCATCCATTCCCAATGATGGTGCGTGATTTCCAGTCCATTATTGGCGATGAAATCAAGGTTCAAACCAATGAACGCTTCGGTGCAAACCCAGACTATGTGGTGGCATGTGTGGGTGGTGGTTCAAATGCCATGGGTGCATTCACGGCATTCCTGAATGATCCAGACGTGAAACTGGTAGGGGTAGAACCTGCTGGTCATGGCCTAAATACTGATAAGCATTCCGCAACGCTGACTTTGGGTAAACCAAGCCAGTTGCATGGTATGGCATGCTATGTGCTTGAAGATGAGCAGGGTGAACCTTTAGCTGTGCATTCGATTGCTTCTGGCCTGGATTATCCAGGCGTAGGGCCACAGCACAGCCTGCTTAAAGATCTGGGTCGTGTGGAATACACTACGGCAACAGATCAGGAGTGTCTGGATGCCTTTATGACCCTGTCACGCGTTGAGGGAATTGTGCCAGCATTAGAAAGTTCACATGCAATGGCTTGGGCAATTCGTGAAGCGGGTAAATTGCCTAAAGAGACTAAGATTGTAGTGAATCTTTCAGGGCGTGGTGATAAAGACTCTGATTATGTCGCAGAGAAACTCGGTCTTTAATTTGATTTATAGTCATAATCAAAAAAATCCCAGTCTTAAGACTGGGATTTTTTATATCTGATCTGGTTTTGATATTGCATTGTTATTTGTTTGTAATGACATTTTGGAATTTAATTCACGTATTGAAATAAGAAAGAATTTTAGCCTGAAATATATTGTTGTAACTGATCAATCAGTTTACGTTGATCTTCCATTGCAGCTTTGACCAAGTCACCAATCGAAATCAGACCAATCAGTTTGCCATTTTCAACTACAGGTAAGTGACGTAAATGGCGGTCAGTCATTAATGCTAAGCAGTCTTCAACAGAAGTTGCAGAAGTCACAGTTATGACTTTAGGTGTCATAATTTCATTGACCGTGGTATCAAAAGAGGTTCTTTGCATCAATGCGATTTTACGGGTGTAATCACGCTCTGACAAAATGCCGACCACACTGTCTTCGTGGGTAACGACCAGCGCCCCAATTCCTTTTTCTGCCATCAGGCTAATTGCTTCTAAAACTGTAGAGTTTGGACGGATAGTATAAACTGCCTGATGTACTTTATCACCGAGCACTTGTGCTACGTTGGTCATTCTATTGAGTCCTTTTTATCTAATTATTATTAGTCCTAGAGTATGTATCCAACTGAACATCTCTAGGTGTCTATTTTATGTCTTTATAAATAACATGTTTTTAGGCAAAGTGCAGTCTTTGTTGTGAGAAAAACAGGTGGCGCATCTGTGGAATTGATAATTTTAGTTTAGTGCCATTACCGCTACATAAAGTAGGTGTCACGGCTAATCGGGACAGTGTTGGTAATAAGTTGTTTTCAAAATCTTCGGGGTTGATTCTACGTGGTACATAACCTGGCCAATGTTCCTTGGCATAATTTTTGGCATCCAGAGAATTAAGCCAGAATGGAAAAATATAATCTTCCTGATCGCGCATCATCGCCCAACCCTGATGATAGACGCCCCACAAAACGCCACAATACATCATGGATTTGAGGATGGTGAGCCTCAAAAGAAAGTTTTTACATATCGGGTCGTATTGAATAATTTTTCGCATTGTCGTTAAAATAAAGTGCTATTAGAGTTCAGCTCTATTCTAGAAAGTTCCAGTGAAATTACTGTTTCAGCTTTGCAAGCAATCGTAATAAATTATGTCTTAATTGCAGTATTTCGAAAGAATGGCATAAAAAAACGTCACCGAGGTGACGTTTCTTCAAGCTTGCATGGTAGCCATGTTCTGCCAGTATTGTGCTTTGAGTGAATCTCGTTCTACACGAAAACCCTGATAATACAGTTCAGCTAAAAAGAGTGCTGCTTTACCGTGACCGGCGCGCGCTGCATCTTCTAATTGTTTTACTGCATCGACAAAGTTCATTTGCGATTGAATGGTATTCACTGCATCTGCATACAGATGTTCCAAATCATGTTGAGAGATATTCTGCATAATATAAAAACTCCTTAATTTTAATTATGATTTCGGATAGACTTTTAAGTCTAAATACAAATATAACTTAGTATTATTAAACTAATATTACAAAATAATGGAAAAGTCAACTATATCAGCTTTCTTGTTTACTTAATTTATAGTTTGTACGATCAAACTATACACAATTGGAAGTTTGGTTGGTATAGATTTTAACAATAGAACAAAAGAAAAGGAGAACAACATGATGCAAAGAACTCTTGAAGGGCTCAGTTTTGATATGCCCCCAACAGCCAGTCAGATTACAGAATTGGCGCATGTACACCGTAAAAAACTAGATGAGGCAATTTATGACAAATATACCCATCTAGGTGATTACAGTCTGGCTCAACGTAAAGAAGTTTATGATTTTACCCGCGCTCTGGACGAAACCCAGCGTGCAGAGTTTTATAGTCACTATAATGATGAATTGGTCCGAATTGCAGATGAGGATCGACTGCATCCACCTGAAGCCGAAGCCGGCTTAAGCAAGTTTGCAATTTTGCTGGTTTTAGGTCTGGTGGCAATGGTCATTGCCTGGAGTGTGTACGAATTGTTGAAATCCTAACCGATTTATAGTCATATCAAAATGTATATTTATACTGGTCATTCAATCTTTGACTTGAACTTCATGGGACCCAGCCATACACTAGCTTCAACTTGAGGTAGTGTATGGCTATAGATAGCAAAAAATTAAGCGATTTTCTGAATAAAATTAAGCTTGAACAAATTTATAATGCGGTTGTTATTTTTATTGTGGCATTAATTTTATGTCTCGCTACATTTGCCATTTATCGTCCACTGACGACTTCCCAATTTAATTTACTTCAGGAACTTGCAGAACAGCAGAGCTTACCTCAAACCCAGGATATGGCTCAGACTTTGCTGCAACAGCAACGCATCCATCGCGGTCAATATCTTAAATTGATGCAGGCGTATCAGCAGGAATCTCTACGGACTCGTCAGCTTCCGCCGGTTTCTGTGGATATGCCTTAGGTATTGAAATCATATTAGGTAGTGGTGTAGAAGGATCTAACAGGTTCTGTTCCAATCGTAGTTTTAATGCTTCTTTATCCAATTCTTGACTCACCACGACCAGTGTTAAACGTTCTGGATGCAAATGTTTGCGCACGGCATTTTGCACATCTGCAGCGGTAATTTTGGCTAAACGTTCTGGATAGCGTGAAAGATAGTCGGCTTGCTCTGCATAAAAGCCCATTGTGCCTAACTGGGCATTAATCGTGGCATTGCTGCTGTAATTATTTGGAAATGCTCTTAACATCCCGGCCTTGGTTTCTTCCAGGCGCTTAGTATCAATCGGCTGATTTACAAAGTTGATAAAAGCCTGATGTGCGATCTGAATGCTATCCAGTAACTGATCTTGTCTAGTCGAATAACGGAAGCTAAATATGCCGGGTGCCTGACTAAAGCTAAATGTACTATAAGCACCATAGGTATAGCCGCGTTTTACCCTTAATTCCTGCATCAATACTGCATTAAACCCACCACCACCAAACATGCGATTGGCCACTTCCAGAGCAAGTCGATCTTCAGTAAAACGGTTTGGTCCTAAGTGGCCGAAGGTCACATGCGCTTGGGATGAGTTATAAGGCAAATGCACGATATCAAAACCCGATTTTTCTTCAGGTTCAGCTAATGCAACAGCTTTCTGTCCTTGAGGCAAATTGCCTGCAATTCGTTCAGAAAGTTCCAGTGCCTGTTTAGAACTGAGTTTGCCGGTAATGGCAATATTCATGTTTTGTGCTACCAGAAACTGGTCGCGGAATTTTTTCAGTAAATCAGCCGTAATTTTTTTGGTACTGCCAATGGTGCCGGTAATGGGTTCGGCATAAGGATGCTGGCCATACAATGCCCGATAAAACCGGATATCCATCAGTTTACTTGGATTTTCCTGAAGCTGTTTTTGTCCTACTTGAGTATTACTGAGTGCTAACTGTATACTCGAAGGCTTGAATGTGGCATTTTTGAGAACTTCCATCATCATGGCCAAAGCAGGTTCCATTTTTTTGGGATCTGATAAAGTTCTAAGGCGAACGACAAACATATCGCGATAAGCCTGCACGCTAAATTGTGCGCCTGTCGCATCAAAGACTGAAGCCACCTGTGCAGCCGTATATTTATCTGTTCCTTCGCGCATCAGTTTGGCTGCTGTGCTGGATAAACCAAATAGACCTTTAGCAATTTCCTGATCTCGTGCTGATCCGGCATTAAAGGTCAGTTGAATATCGACCATCGGCAGATCTCGGGTTTCAACAAATAGAGTGCGAACTTTGTAACGATTATTCAGGTCATGGATAAAAGGTGCCTGAAATGCCTGCTTTTGATTAATGTTTTTTAAGCTTTGCAGGAGAGGGATCGCTTGTAACTGACTGGGATTATCATTCAAATCAGGTTGGGTATCTAAATAATTTTCTGCCCAAAGGCTTGAACTGAGGCTTAAGCTGGTTAAAAGGATAAGAGAGCGAACTTTAGACATTGTAATAACCATTATTGATCTTTCTGTTCAGGCAAAAGGTAGAGCGTACTTAAATTTTCACGGACAAAATAGGCATTAGCAACCCGCTGAATGTCCTCTGCACGGACACTGTCATAATGCTGAGGCAGTTCATCCATCAGGCGGTAACTCAATCCGTTTACTTCAAGGTTTCCAATCATTTTGGCCTGTCCGCTCAGACTGTCCTGACTATAAATCAGATTTGAAATAAAGCGTGTGCTGATCCTTGCCAGTTCATACTCAGAAATAGTTTCAGTTTTTAGTAAATTAATTTCTTTCTGGATGGCCGTTTGTGCTTCTGTCAGATTTACACCTGGAGCCGGAAGTGCGGAAATACCAAACAGGCTATCTCCACGGTTATAAGGATCATAAGACACACTTACAGAAGTAAGCACTTTGCGGTCGCGAACCAGACGATCCTGCAAACGAGAAGAAATTCCGCTATCCAGCAAGCTGCGGATAATGGTTAGGGCGTAGGCATCTTGAGGATTCTTGGCGGTAGATAGAGATTTCACATTCCAGGTCATATACAGATTAGGCACCTGGACATTACTCTCAACTTCCATATGACGATAGCCTAAGCGTTCAAACTCGAGTACGTCATTACGTGATGGTGTAGGACGTGCCGGAATATCGCCAAAATATTTCTGTACCTGAACGAGAGCTTCTTGAACGTCAACATCCCCGACGATGACCAGAATGGCATTATTCGGGCTATACCAGTCTCGATACCATTTTTTAACATCACTGAGCTGAATATTATTGAGCGTTTTCATGTGACCAATCACGGGCTGACGATAGTGACTGGTGGGATAACTGATCCATCTAAATCGTTCAAATGCCTGGGCACGCGGATTATCATCAGTACGCTGACGCCGTTCTTCCATTACCACTTTAATTTCCGGATCAAAATCTTGCTGGCGTAACAAGAGGTTGTTCATGCGGTCAGATTCGAGTTCAAGCGCCATCGGAAAATAGGCTTTAGGATAGAGCTGATAATAGTTCGTGTAATTGGTAAAGGTTGCGGCATTAATACTGCCGCCATAAATCCGGCTCAGGCGGGTAAATTCATCATTGGGAACTTTGTTCGTGCCTTTAAACATCATATGTTCCAAAGCATGAGAGACACCGAGAATATTGCCGGACTCATCACTACTGCCGACTTTATACCAGATCTGTGTCATCACCATCGGAGAGCGATGATCTTCCCGGATAATGACTTTTAAGCCATTACCTAAATAGGTTTCGATGGTGGTGCGGGATAATTCACTCTGGGTTGCGGCATGTACGGGGCTAAAACCAAAACTCAGGATGAGTACTGCGACTGGAGAAATCCGCTGTTTGATGATTCTGGATAAGGAGGAGATAGCAAAAAAAGATATGGACACAAAGTCTTCCAATGAATAGATATTTGTATTTAGGATTATTTTTCAGAAATCTTGTATTGAAAGCAACCAAACACTGTTATTTTTTGGTTGTTTATTCATGGATTGGATTTCCCGCTCAAAACACTGCAAGTTATGCTAGAATTCAATTTTTTAACGCAATGCTTTTCAAGGATTCGGCATGCAACAGCAATCTAATGGGCAAAACAAATTTTTGATTGATGCTGATATCGGAGATGATGATGTCACATTACCGAGTTTACCTGCGGTTAATGTGCCGATTGTAGAAACACCAAGCGCAACTGCTGAAGTTTCTGCACCTGTGGCGACGGAAGCTCAGGAAGAAGAACCTGCTACAAAAGGCGGTTTCTTTAGCCGTATGAAAGAGGGTTTAACCAAAACTCGTAAAAATCTTGCCGATGGGATGGTCAATATCCTGATTGGTGGCAAAGAAATTGACGATGAATTATTAGAAGAAGTTGAAGAACAGCTTTTGGTTGCAGACATCGGTGTTGATGCGACTAAAACGATTATTGCCAATTTGACTGAACGTACCGCACGTGGTGACCTGATTTATTCTCACTCGCTGTATAAAGCGCTTCAGGAAGAACTGGTGGCTCTGCTGGCTCCGCGTGTAAAACCACTGCATATCGATCCAAACAAAAATCCGTATGTGATTCTGGTGGTGGGTGTAAATGGTGTAGGTAAAACCACGACCATTGGTAAACTGGCAAAACGTCTGCAAGGCGAAGGTAAAAAAGTCATGCTGGCTGCGGGTGATACTTTCCGTGCTGCTGCAACTGAGCAGTTACAGATCTGGGGTGAACGCAACAATATTGCCGTCGTAGCCCAAGGTCATGGTGCTGACTCTGCTTCAGTCATTTTTGATGCTTTCGAAAGTGCGCGTGCCAAAGGTGTGGATGTTTTAATTGCGGATACTGCAGGCCGTTTGCATAACAAAGGTCACCTGATGCAGGAATTGACCAAAGTTAAACGTGTCATGCAGAAGATTGATGCGACTGCGCCACATGAAGTGATGCTGGTGGTGGATGCCGGTACAGGGCAGAATGCCATTAATCAAGTTGAAATGTTTGATGAAGCAGTAGGTTTAACGGGTTTAACCATTACCAAGCTGGATGGTACCGCCAAAGGTGGCGTGCTGTTTAATATTGCCAGCCGTACGCATGTACCGATTCGCTTTATCGGTGTAGGTGAGAAAATTGATGACTTACGTCCATTCTCAGCAAAATCATTCGTTGCGGCATTGTTTGAAACTGAAAAATAATTAATGCGACTTGCACCACATAAACTCCGCTAAATGCGGAGTTTATTGTTTTAAAGGGTTTAAATGTTCTAAAAAGCAGCATGAAAAAAAACAGCAAATTCTGCCTACCTGAATAAACCCATTATAATTGTATGGGATTTGCCTGGTGATTGAAGTTCAGGCTATATGTAGAGGGTAGAAATGGCATTACTCAATAAAATTGGGCAGGTATTAACAAGTGACCTTACTAAGGATTTTAAATTTCCTAAAAACAGTAAAGCAGTTGAACATTTAGAATTCACTTTTGTTGAGAAATTAAAAAAGTTCCGTGGGACTTATCAGCTAGGTAAGCGTGTGCGTTATAGTCAGGCTTATCTGACCGAGCTGATTCAGGAAGCAGTGCATAGCTGTTCTTCAGCCTATAATTCACAAAGTGCACGCATTATCGTGTTATTTGCCGATTCACATCATCAATTCTGGAACATTGTGAAAGATGTTCAACGCCAGCATGTGCCGGCATCGGTCTATGAAGGGATTAGAATCAAACTGGATTAATGTGAAAATGCCTATGGCACGATTTTATTCTATGAAGATCAGAATGCTATTCAGCAATTACAGAAAAAGATTCCATTTAGTGCCGATGATTTTCCACTGTGGTCAGAGCAGACTTCCGGCATGGTACAGTTTGCTGCGTGGACTGCGCTGGCTGATTCCGGTCTGGGGGCTTCTTTACAACATTATAATGCACAGATCAATCATCCTGTAGCTGAGCATTTTAAAATTGATGAAAAATGGTTGCTACGTGCTCAGCTCTGTTTCGGTTCAATTGAAGAAGCAATAGAAGACAAAATTGAGTCTGTAAATCCAGACAGCTTCCAGGTATTTAGCTAAGACCGGCGATTTTTGAAATTAGCATGCGCTAAGGTGATTGATACAAAGTATCAACCTTAACATCTCTGAGAATGTTCTATAAATAAAACACATTGTTATCGAAATAAGACTGTTTTGGGCAGTGAAAATGCTTAGGATGATCTTATCGGTTTTTAAATCAGAATAGAACGAGGTGAGATCATGGCATTTCTAGATCATATTAAAAAACGCCGTAGTATTTATGCTATTGGGAAAAATGTCAGCCTGGATCAGGCAGAAATTGAGCACATCATTAAAGAGGCGGTGAAACATAGTCCATCATCTTTTAACTCGCAATCTTCACGCGTAGTGATTTTGTTTGGTCAATCACATGATACTTTCTGGCATATTGTGCGTGAAACTTTACGCGACTTGGTGTCAGCAGATGCTTTTGAGGCTACCAATAGCAAAATAGATGGTTTTGCGGCAGGTTGTGGAACTGCACTGTTTTATGAAGACCAGAATGTCATTAAAGGAATGCAAGAAAAATTTGCGCTATATGCAGATAATTTCCCGATCTGGTCAGAGCATGCCAGCGGTATCGCTCAGTTTGCAACCTGGACAGCTTTGGCTGAACATAATATTGGTGCATCACTACAGCACTATAATCCGATCATTGATGAAGAAGTGGCGCAAACTTTCAGTATTCCATCGAACTGGAAGCTTCGTGCTCAATTGGTATTTGGTTCAATCGAAGCCCCTCCAGGTGAAAAAACCTTTATGGATGATGCAGAACGATTTAAGACCTTTGCATAATCGATTTAGAGATGAGAAAGAAGTACTGTTAAGTACTTCTTTTTTATGTGTGATATAGCAGAAATCAGAAGATAGATAGTCTGATAAATGCTGGGTAAAGTGCTGTAGAGGCAAAGCATTTGTCATAGAATTGTCATTTGTACACGGCATAGTGCAATGAAAATTTTATATATTAACCAGAATGAGTGAGTGACATGGGTTTACGTATTACAGCAGCTGTAGTTGCATTATTGGGCAGCACATCAGCTTTTTCAGCCGTGACATTAACCGTACCTGAAGAAATCAAGATGATTGCAGTGAATGATCAGGAAGTACGTTCAGGTCTATTACGCTCAGATCAAACTTATAAACTGGATGCGGGTACGAATGCGATTAGTGTTCGTTATACTGAATTTTTCCAGCACAATGATAATTCTCATGACATTTTAAAATCTGGCGTAGTAACTGTAAAAACTCCAGAACTTAAAGATGGTGAAGCTTATAAATTGGGTTTAATTAACGCGCCTAAAAATTTTGATGAAGCGAAAAAATATAAAGACCAGCCAATTATTGGTTTATATGATGCAAAAAATCAGCTTCTGGTTCAGCAGGCAGGAGCAAAAGATGCAGCGAAACCATTACTAGGGCAAAGTATTTTAGGAAAATCTGTGGATTTGACAACGAATAAAGTTGTAACTCCAACAAATCAGCCGGCAGCGGTCTACACTCAAACTGCAAGCACACCGAATGTGGCTACAGCAAACGTTCGGGAAAATGCATCAGTTGGTCAGCTTGATCAGCAATTAATTCAGTTGTGGAAACAGGCATCTAAAGCTGAACGACAAAAATTTATGAATTGGCTTGGCGAGCAGGTAAATTAAAATTTATTGTTCAATAATAAAAGGGATCGTATGCAACGATCCCTTTTAATAAAAACTAAACCAGTAGAAATTCACATTTGCTTAAACTTTTAGGCTAAAAATAACTGGAAAAAAGCATTAAAACTGCTAAAAATAGCAGTTTAGATTAAAAAATAAACGTACGATACGCTTTTTTGAATATTTTTAAGAAAAGCTCTTGCACTGGTTCTGAAACTGTATAGAATACGCAGCACACCAACGCAATGCATGAAACAAAACGTTAAGTGATTGGGTTGGAGCTTAAAACTGACGAGGTTTTAAGTAAGATCATTAAGAGATTATGAAGAACAACTT
>NZ_JWHB01000020.1:0-61660 GCF_000804305.1 Acinetobacter sp. YZS-X1-1
GCTCATTATTCCAAAAGCCCTCTGCTCACGCTGGGGGCTTTTTTTTATGCGTGAAATAAAGATGAAATAGAAAAAGACTTAAATAAATTTAAGCCTTTTTGAATCTATCTATTTATTGATCTGCCGCGATAATGGATTGTGTTGCATGCTTTAGCATATACAGGGCCTGACCCAATAAAAATATCTTTTTCAGCCAAGGTAACCAGAATGAGAGGATGTTTCGGTGCTGCAACCGCTGTCAAAATGGCTTTACCATTTTCTGCATCCAAAGTAATACTCTGACAGCCAGTAAGATGGATTTCCTTGGTAAATGCAGAAACCATCGCTAAAATCGAACTGCTCACCGCAGCCAGTTTGCTGTTGTTATAGTTGTCTTTCTTATGAATTGTGGCCAATTCAAACCCATCTGTTGAGCAGACCATTACATAATATACGCCACGAACATTGCTAATAATCTCCTGAATTTGTTGTTTAGCATGCTGAACGAGGGCTTCCGGGGCTTGACGTCTTTCTTGTATAGTAAGCATGCTTTAATCCTTAGCTCATGAGGTTATGGTTGATTTCGATTGAAGTAATTAAGGCTTCTAAGAGAAGTAAGATATTGTCTTTTTGACGTGCATCTACAAAAAAGAGGGGGAGTATAGAGATCCGGCTGGATCAGCCAGTCCCTATAAATCTGGGTAAAATGAGGGCTTTCAAGATCACTATGCGTAATCCCAATGGCAATATTATTGGTATATTCCTGGAATACTTCGATAGAGCTTTCCAGTTCCTGGATCGGGTCATTTACTGTATGATCAATAAGGATAATAGCACCTAGTGCGCCCTGACAGATGACAGGCCAGATAAAGTCAAAGCGGCTTTGTCCTGGCGTCCCATATAGGCCAATTTTGGTTCCATCTTCTAAGGTGATTTCACCATAATCGATTCCTACCGTGGTTTCCATTTTTGAATGACTGTGGTCGTCAGTATTCAGTGCCTCAGTGAGTAACACTGGAATATCAGATAATGAACGTATCGCGGCTGTTTTACCTGCGCCCATGGAGCCCGCAAAAACGATTTTATATTGTTGTAAAATCATAAGTATTTACTTTATTAAAATCCAAATTTAAATCGTAGCTTTCCAAAAAAGTTTTTAATGAAACTTTGCTGTTCTGTTCTTTCAACTGGCGCAGTGGCGCGATAACGACTTTCCCAAGCATTAATTTTTTCAATATTTCCTGAAGCCATACTGGCTGCGATAAATTGTCGAAGCGTGAGTAAAGAAATTGCATGTTGCTCAGCAATTTTTGAAATCTTACCGCCTTAAATAAAGCAGGCAGATATCTGAAAAATACGTTTTTTATGCAGCGGATGAGCCGGCTTTGGCCAGTAATGAATTTTATAGTGACCATCTTCAGGTGCGATCTGGGCAAAACTAGGCGAGTTACAGAAAAAATTCCATAACCAGTCTTGTAAAATCTGCGTTTCTCTACGTGTCACTTTTAATAGGTCGCTAGTAGAGGCGAAGTCATATTGAAAAGAAAAGTCTGTGCCTGTTTCAGCCCGGTCTTTGTTTAACCAGGCTAGGTTTTTGCTGAGTCAATGATGGCAATGGTGCCATGCCGGTCATAAAGATGTAATTTGCCTTTTTCAGGATGCAGCATCTCTTTAAAAAAGTTAATTGTGTAGGGATGGTCAGAAGATTGCTGGGAATGAACTAGCGTTGAAAATATAGGTTCTTCTATTTCTGGTTTAATTTCTGAATTAAGAACATTTTGCTCAAACCATTGCTTGAGAATTTGTGTGTTTTGCAGGGGTAAAGCGAGCGTGTTATTTATAATCTGGTTCGAATATTGAGCATTTTTAGAGATGCATAAATAAGGACATTTTTGGTTTTTGAGAACACGTTGAATACCCTCTGTTTCAAGAAAGTATTCATACACCAACAGGCAATCGAGATGAGGATCGGAAGCAGTGTTCCATTGCAGGATAAAATGGTCAGGAGTGATGTGTTGTAAAGTCTTTTTTAGTTCATCAGCATCGTGAATACTTAAACCTGCTATTCCAATATGAATATAATGCCTATGCATTTTAAGTCTCGATTAAACTTTATATTTTATTGGGTGAAGCGCATAAGAATCCCCTTTATCGCATGAAATAAAGGGGAAAACTGTGTATTAGCTGAAGTCTAAACCTTATTCAAAAGATTTAAGCTCATGACGAGCCATAGCCAGGTTTGCTTTAGAGCGATCCAGTACAAGGTACAGAAATACATTGTTATTCTTTTCTAGTGGGCGAATGAGATGATATTGCTTGCCCAGCGTAATCAGAATATCTTCAATCGAGTCATTCAGGTTTAATGAATTCGCTACACGGCGTTTAGCGCGAACCACTTCTGTATTGCCGGCTGCTGCAAGTTTAAGATCGATATTGCCACCACCTTGAGTTGCTAAAGCCAAGCCCGCTTTCACCATCAGCTAATGCTGCAGCAACGAAACCATCAATATCTGTAAGTGTATCTAAGGTTACCTTAGCCACAATTATTTCCCTGTTATAAAAATAGTTGATGCGTTAGTTGTATTTGATGAAGTTCGAATATTATCTTTTTCATTCAAATTCATTATAAAAATGGGCAAGTAAATTACAATTGAAATAAAAACTATATAAAATTTAATGGTTTACTTTAGATTTTAATTTTTAACTTGTACTTTTTAATTATGTGATGCGTTTACCTTTTTATTTAAGGATATGTGAAGTGATTTTGTGATTATTTTTTGATCTATAATCTCACCTTAATCTAAAAGATGTAATAAAATATTTTGAATGAATTATGGGGCTAGTTAGGTAAAAATTTCAGTTAAGAAAATTGATTCACTTCATTTCCTGATAAATTTAAAGAATAAAAAAAGCCAATATCTCATTGGCTTTTAGTAAAACTGAATTTTTGAGGTTGAAGTATTTATGCAAATACGCGTAATACTGCATCAATCAATACCCAAAGAATCGCAAGCGCAACCACTGGCTCAACGATTTTTGCCCAGGTTGGTGTTTCTACAACAGCAACTTCTTCAACATCATGATGCTGGCTATTTTGATGAACCATTTGGCTAAACTCCTTCATTGATGCTTCTAATGATAGCTCTTCTTCATGAATTGGTTTAGAGCCTTTGAGTTCTGTTAGGTTATTTGTTGTCCAAACCCAATCATCTGCCTGGCCAGACAAATGTTCAATTTGTCCTTTTAGCAGCTCTTGGATACTGGTCTGATTATGATTGCCAGTATCATGTAACTGCTTTAATTCAGTCAGCTGAAAATGGAAAATTTCAGACGTGAGCTGTTCCAGCTCGGGTTTTGGTAAAGTTGACTGGTTTTCCACTCGGGTAGTCAGGTGACGGGCGATTTCCAGGATATAAAGTTCATCTGGATGCTTGATTTCATTATAAATTTTTTGCGGGTTATTGCGCCATTCGCTAATCAGTTTGCCTAAAGTGAGAGCATTGATTTCTGAAATATATTTACGTCTTTCTTCTTTTGTATAGCTTTGTAGAAGCTCAGGCTTTTGAGTTTCTATCTGTTCAACAAAATATTGTACTAAATCAAAAGCCATTCACTTACTCCATTATTTTTAATCTAATAACCTTAGGGTTGGTTTTTTCTTTGCGGGTTCAGGCTGTTCTTCAGTGCTTGATTTTAAAGCATCTTCATCATTTTGTGTATGCTCATATTCATTTGGATCAAAGAATAATCCTTGACCGTTCTCACGTGCATAGATCCCGAGGACTGCTGCCATCGGTACATAGATATCACGTGATACACCACCAAAACGTGCTGAGAAGGTGATGGCTTCATTATCCATATTCAGCGCATGAACTGCATGCGGCACAATATTCAGGACAATCTGGCCATCTTTAATAAACTGTTCAGGTACCATGGTATTTGGACGTGTAGCATCGACTAGCAGATAAGGCGTCATATTGTTATCGCAAATCCACTCATAGATTGCACGTGCCATATAGGGACGGGTAGGACTTAAGTTGAATTCTTGTTCAGACATGATGTTTCTCTACAGATTTGATTTGCTCTTGGTAGCGGTTTTTTTCCTGCAAGGTCATGGATTTTGCAAATGCAGGACGGCTAAAAACTCGTTGGCAATATAAATAAAATGGACGACATTGTTGTCGAGGTAATTCTACTCCCATGCTTTTGAGTCGAATGAAAATGGGAGCCAGCATACAATCTAAGATGCTGAATTGTTCCGACATAAAATAAGGAAAATGCTGGAACAGGGGCGTTAATGAAATCAGGATATCATGCAACTGTTTTTGAGCTTTCACTTTAGCTACAGCATCCAAGGTATCTGGGTGGCATAACATGATATCGGCCAGTTTGAGCCAGTCATTTTCAAAACGCCAGATATATTGCCGCTGTTCCGCACGTGGCATAGGGGCATCTGCATAGAGCTTGTTCTGGCGGTAACGATCGTCTATATATTCTGAAATGATGCTGGTATTGAACAATTTTAAATCATTTTCAATCAGCATGGGCAGCTGGTTATAAGGATTGAGGCTGGCCAGATCTTCATCATCGCTATCGACCAGAATCAGGTTATATTTAATCTGCTTTTCGGCAAGTACGTAGCGAATCCAATGGGAACGAAAGTCATCGGCATGGCTATATAAGGTGAGTCCTTGAAGTGGCGCGCTTTCGACTGACATAAATCCTGATTAAGTTCTAATGAATAGACTAGGATACTAAAAATCAACCTAAAAAGCACGAAGCATAAAAAGCCAATTGGACTAAGGCAGGGTAGAGTAGAGAAAAAAATGAAAGGAGCAGAACAATATGATCATGAATTTTGGCTTAATCATTCTGTTTATTATCATCGGTGTTGCGAATTATTATCTGACCAAATCCTTCTGGTGTCATGAAGGGGTATGGGGTAAGGATGTGCATGAACAATAAATATAGAATCCAACTAAGTGGTCAATTTCAAGCCATAAAAAACCCTGGAATAAACCAGGGTTTTTTTGTCCGATTCGGTAAACGAATTAACGTTTAGAGAATTGAGGACGTTTACGAGCTTTACGTAAACCAAGTTTCTTACGTTCAACTTCACGAGCATCACGAGTAACGAAACCAGCTTGACGAAGAGCAGGTTTAAGAGTTTCGTCAGAAGCGATCAGTGCACGAGTAATACCGTGACGGATAGCGCCTGCTTGACCACCGATACCACCACCAGCAACAGTGATGTAAAGGTCATATTTCTCAGTCGCTTCAAGAAGCTCTAGAGGTTGACGAACAACCATACGAGCAGTCTCACGACCGAAGTATTGTTCTAAAGAACGGTTGTTGATTACGAGTTTACCAGTACCAGCAGATAGGAAAACACGTGCAGTTGCGGTCTTACGGCGACCTGTACCATAGTTAGTAGCCATGTGCTGTATCCCTTAGATGTCCAAAACTTGTGGCTGTTGAGCAGTATGTGGATGCTCAGTACCAGCGTACACTTTCATTTTTTTGATCATTGCATAACCAAGAGGACCTTTTGGCAACATGCCTTTTACAGCGCGTTGGAAAATTTCTTCTGGTTTGTGAGCAACTAATTTTTCAAAATTAGTTTCACGAATACCACCAGGGAAACCAGTATGGCGATAGTATTTCTTGTCAAGTGATTTGTTACCAGTCACTTGAACTTGCTCAGCATTGATAACAACGATGTAATCACCAGTGTCAACGTGAGGAGTATAAGAAGTTTTATGCTTACCGCGTAAACGACGAGCGATTTCAGTCGCGAGACGACCTAAAGTTTTGCCAGAAGCATCAACAACGTACCAGTCGTGTTGAACTTCAGCTGGCTTAGCGCTGAGAGTTTTCATTAAACCACTACCTATTATAGTTGGTTTGGACTATGGAAGCTGTCCAAACAAAAGGAGACCGAATTCTACCCGAAAGCCAGGAGAACCACAATGAAAATATAAAATTTCAAGCGCTGTATTTTACAACGTCTTTCAATGAATGACCAGTAGGATTTTTAGCTTATAAACACATATGATTAATCATTAAATAATAAAACGGACCTAAGACTAGGGGCACGTCTTTGTATGAATGGATTCACCTGTTTTTTAATATGTATTTCTTTAGCAAATGGCCTGTCTTCGAGTCTGCCTAGGTTTGCTTTCTAAACTTGAGACAATCCTCCTTGAAAATACCAAAAGCTAAACATGTCGAGTGTTGAGAGGATTGCCTGAAACTCTTTATAGGGTTTATTGAAGTCAGTCCGGTTTTATCTTTCTTTAATATAATGAGAAAGGTACAGTATTATTTGAATAAACATCATCTAAACCTTTATCTAAAACTTTCCCTGTGAAATTTGTACTAAAATAAGGACAATTGATAATACAGAAGAAAGTCATGCTGCCTTTATATATTACCAGTGGTGAACCTGCCGGAATTGGTCCAGACATTTGCCTGAGTCTGGCGGATCGTATTGATGAGCGTCCATTGGTGGTACTTGCCGATCTGGAAATGCTCCGTCAACGGGCACAGCAGTTAAAACTTCTGGTTGAACTGATCGATTATCAGGGGCAAACGACTTCTTCAGAAAAAGGTCAGCTTTATGTCGAGCATGTGCCTTTAAAAGAGCCGGTAGTACTAGGTCAGCTGAATAGCCATAATGCTGCTTATGTACTGGAACAGCTACATCGTTCAGCCGAATATGCCATGTCAGGCAAAAGTGTCGGAGTGGCTACAGCGCCAGTGCAGAAGTCAGTCATTAATGATGCAGGCATCCATTTCAGTGGTCATACCGAGTATTACCAGGAATTTGCTGGTGTACCGCGTGTGGTGATGATGCTAGCGACTAAAACTTTACGTGTTGCTTTAGCAACCACCCATCTGCCACTTCGTGCAGTTGCCGATGCCATTACTCCGGAACGCTTACATCAGGTGATTGATATCCTGATTCATGACTTAAAATCGAAGTTTAAAATCGAGCATCCGCATATTCTGGTCTGTGGTTTAAATCCACATGCAGGTGAGGGCGGTTATTTGGGTATGGAAGAGATTGAAGTCATCAATCCAGTACTGGAGACTTACCGTACTCAAGGTATCAATATGAGTCTGAGCCTGCCTGCAGATACTTTATTTACCGCTGAAAATTTGAAAGATGCCGACGCTGTTCTGGCGATGTATCACGATCAGGGTTTACCTGTGTTAAAATCTCAGGGTTTTGGTGAAGCCATCAATATTACTTTGGGCTTACCGTTTATCCGAACTTCTGTCGATCACGGCACAGCACTCTCCCTCGCAGGTACAGGCCTTGCGAAAAGCTCAAGCTTACATGTGGCTGTGGACTTGGCGCTGGATTTAGCGCGTCAATGATCTCGTCTTTATTACACGTTGGAAATGTCTATGTATCAGATTAATGCCTTAAACCCAAAAGATGAAGGGCATCACACGCGCAAGCGTTTTGGTCAAAACTTCTTACATGACCAACGTGTCATTGCCAAAATTGTGCGTTCGGTAAATCCGCGTGCAGGCGAAAATATTGTTGAAATTGGCCCGGGTCTGGCTGCTTTGACATCTCCTTTAATTGGTGAATGTGATGCCTTGACCGTACTTGAGCTGGACCGTGACTTGGCCGCTGGTTTGCCGGGTCGTGTGCCGCATCCTGAACGTTTAACCATTATTGAAACAGACGCACTGAAATACGATTTCACCAATTTGTTTGAAGAAGGTCGTCCGCTACGTGTAGTCGGAAACCTGCCTTATAACATTTCAACGCCACTATTGTTCCATCTCCTGGAATTTGGTGACAAAGTGAAAGACATGCACTTCATGCTGCAAAAAGAAGTGGTCGATCGTATTACAGCTTCACCGAACACCAAAGAATATGGTCGTTTGTCGGTGATGATCCAGTATTACTGCAAACCGACTTTTCTGTTTGAAGTGCCGCCAGGTTCTTTTAATCCGCCACCAAAAGTGACATCTGCCGTGTTCCGTTTGGAGCCATATGATGTAAAACCGATCATGGCAAAAAATGAAAAAGCTTTGGCTCGTCTGGTATCGCATGTATTTACCCAGCGCCGTAAGACTTTGCGTAATAGCCTGAAAGGGATGCTGGTTGAAGATGGTTTTGAAAAGGCAGGTGTGGATCCAATGGCACGTCCAGAGACACTGTCACTTGCCCAATTTGTGGCATTATCTGATCAAATGGTAGCTTAAAAATAATGACCCGCACTGTTCGATACAATTATATGATTGGTGATGTACAAGGCTGTTTTGAAGCCTTGAAGGCACTGCTGAAAAAAATCCGTTTTGATCCTGATCAGGACTTTGTCTGGTTTGCTGGTGATCTGGTGGCTAGAGGGGAAAACTCGCTGGGTGCATTACGCTTCATTAAAAAGCTTGTCGATAATGGCGTGGCGGCAACAGTGCTGGGTAATCATGACCTGACTTTGCTGGCTTATGCACGCGGTATTAAGCCGATTAAAGACAAGGATAATGTCCGTGATGTGATTGATGCGATCGACAGTGATGAGTTAATTGACTGGATCCGTAAACAGCCGATGTGTCTGTTTCCGAATGAACAGACGGTACTGACCCATGCCGGTATTCCCAATATCTGGGATGCAGCCAAGACGGCTGAATTGGCTAAAGAAGTAGAAGCCATTATTGCCCATGATGATTTTGAGGTGGTGGATACTTTCTTAAAGGAAATGTTTGGGAAAGAGCCTACACTCTGGTCAGATGAATTAGAAGGTCATGAGCGTACACGCTGTATCGTGAATTACCTGACCCGGATGCGTTTAACTGATGCAGAAGGGCGTCTGGAATATAGTTTTAAAGATTCACTGGATGATCCGATGCCAGAAGGTTTTAAGCCCTGGTTTGAATTTGAATCGAAAACTGCAGCAACCCATCAAATTGTATTTGGACACTGGGCCGCTTTACAGGGTAAAACCATTTCTGAGCGAATTCAGAATGTCGATGGTGGCTGTGTCTGGGGTAATCAGCTGATGGCTTATCGTCTGGAAGACCAACAAATGTTCGCTGTCGATAATCCGGTATTTTAAAAAATTCAAAGCTAAAAAAGCCACGTTCAACGTGGCTTTTTTGTGTGCTGATCATTAGTCTACACGAATCCAGGTCTGGTTGCGACCCAGAACTGAAACGCCCATACTGGCACGTAGCGTTAAACGCTTGCCGGTATTGTTTAGACGAACCTTGGCATCATAAATTTTACCTGCCAATGGATCAATGACACGACCTTTTTCATAATTTTTGGTGCCTTCAACGTGTTTCAGGCCTTTTAGAATAGTCATGCCTAAAATCGGTTGATCGGTATAAGGGGCTGGACATTTATTACATTTTTCGCGTGGTGTATAACCTGGACGTGGCGTGATTTTCGCAATCTTGCCTGAGTAAGTATTATTTGCTTCTTTTTCGATGACAATGATGGCTTTTGCTGCTCCAGTTTTATCATCAATTTGTTGCCAGGTTCCGCTAATATCTTGAGCCCACAGGTTCATCATGAATCCTGTAGTCAATGTGGCAAGGAATATCTTCTTTAACATATCCATCATTCCAAAGAACTTTTCATTATTACCCGCACATGTTAGGAAGATTGCACAAATAGTCAATAAATAATTAAAAACATGGAATTAAATTTATAAAAAAAGCTGCCTGTTTGGCAGCTTTGAGAAAAAGTGTGAACTTATTCCTGACGAATCCAGGTTTGGCTACGACCCAGAGCAGATACACCCACATAACCGCGTAGGGTTAAACGTTTGCCGTTGCTGCTCAGACGAACCTTGGCATCGTAAATTTTACCTGTCAATGGATCAATCACACGACCTTTTTCATAATTCACGCTATCACCAACCTGTTTTAAACCTGTCAGTACATCCATCCCCAGGATTGGCTGATTAGTATAAGGAGCAGGACATTTATTACAGGTTTTTTGCGGGGTATAACCTGGACGAGGCGTTACTTTGACAATCTTGCCGGCATAAGTACCATTGCTGTCCTGACGGATTTCAATCAGTGCTTTTGGTGAACCAGTCTTATCATCGATTTGTTGCCATGTCCCGGTCAAGTCTTGTGCATAAATGGTCCCAGTCATGAATGTAGCAATGAGCATTAATCCTAATTTAGATTTATTCATTTATATTTATCCTTTTTTCATAGATGAAACAAACTATCCCAAACACAAGCGTGTGGTTTTTTAATTTTGGTTGATTTTAGAGTAATGAGCGTTGCAGATTGCTCGATCAATCTGCTTTAACCCTGTTGATTCCCCATGACAGAAATATGCCGATGTTAATTGCTTTGTGGCTGAATTTTCAGTAAAAGCAGAGAAATTCAATAAGATCTTTAACATGGTAATGTCTTGCATTCTATCTCCTTATATTGCCCATCAAAATCCGTTTGATGCTAAGCCTGTTAAAGCAAATGAATCTAATATTTATATGCATGTTTTATATTGCATAAAAAAAGCATCTGTCTAATATTGATACAACTTAATGCATGAAAATGCAAGCTTCTGTGCACTAAGTCATGAATTAATCTTGTTTAATCCAAGTCTGGCTGCGTCCTAAGGCTGAAACACCCACATAACCACGTAGGGTTAGACGTTTGCCATTGGCACTTAATTTAGCTTTGGTGTTATAAATATTGCCAGATAAAGGGTCAATCAGTTTGCCCTGAGAGAAATTATTATTACCTGCATCCTTTAAGCCGGTGAGTACATCCAGACCAAGAATCGGTTTATTGGTATAAGGTGCAGGGCAGGAAACACAGGTTTCGCGCGGTGTGTAGCCAGGACGAGGCGTAATCTTGGTAATTTTGGCGGTATAAACACCATTTGAAGTTTCACGAATTTCCAAAATCGCTTTGGCGGATCCTGTTTTATCGTCAATACTTCTCCAGGTACCTGAAATATCAGAAGCGAAAGCCAGATGACTGAAAAAGGTCAGGGCTAAAACGGATAATAATTGAACCTTTTTCATAGGTCTGTTCCTGAGTGAAAAATTCTTTATTTCCCTATAGTAAGAATAGTTTCATTCAGAAACAAACGTTAAATATTGATTGATGAGTCACATTTTTTGCAGATAAAGTATAAAAGTTGGCAACCAGATCGCAGTAAAAACGGCATTCACTGCCATGCCAAACGCAGCATAACGTCCGGCAACACTACCACGCTGCCAAGCTTGAGCTGTACCAATCGCATGTGCTGCTAGACCTAGAGCCAGACCTGAAGCACGCTCATCATTGATATATCGTAAAATAAATGGTGAAAATGCTGCACCAATTACGCCAGACAAAATGACGATCAGAATGGCCAGACTAACAGGTGCCTCCAGTAAGGTTGCAATATTAATTGCAATTGGTGTTGTGACTGCACGGGTGGCAAAGGCCATGATGTCGCCAGAAGACATATGCAGCAAATAGGCGAGACCCATCGGTAAGGCAACCGCACTGATACTGGCAAAAACGAGAATCCCAATAATGGCTTTCAGCGGCAAGTCATCATAACGCATGGCCGCTAGTGGAATCGCCAGTGCAACCGTGACATAACCGAGCAAATGGTTAAACAGTGGATTGACTTCATCCATATAATGCTCATAAGGAATACCGAGCACCAATAAAATCACCAGCACCAAGAACATGCTAAACACAATCACAGGAATTTGCGGAATAACACGATTGCAGGGTTTAGCAAGCAGATAAGCAATTAAGGTAATCGCAAAGCCATAAAGAACAGAAAACATGTGCGACTCCTATAACCAGCGTTTTGCCATTTTGGCGTAGATCCAAAGAGGGAGCAGAGTGCTCAGGCATAACACCAGCATGAAGGCCGGAATTTTTTGTCCCATATGCATCAGCATAATTAGCGCGCCTGCACTAATTGGTAAAAAAGCGAAGGCACTTTCTTTCATCAGCTTGTTATTGGTATCCACCAGACGCGCTGGAATTTTGCCAAAATAGCGCCAGGCAAATAAGGTGACTAGCAGGCTGATGAGTCCGACCAGATTGCCCAGTTCAGGGTGATCTAGCTGGGTCATTAGCCAGACTGAAGCTTCACGAAATACAATAATTAAGAGGAGAGTGCCGATCCATGCTGGCCAGTCAATATGTTTTATCCAGTTCATTGGTGATGTCATTTAAAAGTTTACTTATCAAGTTTTACTCGATCTTAGGCCGAATTTCAAACTCTTCAAGTGGACGCTGGAATTGAAGTGCTTGAGATCCCAGAATTTCTTCTATCGGTAAATGTGCCTGTTTGATCAATTGTTCCAGCTTCGGAGGTGCAATCCTTACATTGATATGCAATTGACCTTCATCGTCATAATGTTCGGACTGAATCACATTCAGCGCATAAAATTGATTGCGCAGTTTGCCATAGGCAGGTTTCAATACCAGTTCAAAGTGTTGAATCTGACCCATTAATGCTTCATGCACGGCTTTGCGTAACAGATCCAGACCTTCACCGCTATGTGCTGAAACATAGACTCGTTCAGGCTGACCAGGCTGGCGGTAAATGATTTTGGCATCTTCACCGCTACAGTCGATTTTATTATAAACCCTTAAAACTGGAACGTCAGCGCCAATTTCCTTGAGCACCTTTTCAACGGCTTCAATTTGTTCAAGCATTTCCAGACTGCTGGAATCGATCACATGTAAAAGCAGAGTGGCTTCAACGGTTTCTTCCAGAGTTGCTTTAAAAGATTCAACCAGTGAGTGTGAAAGATTACGTACAAAACCTACCGTATCTGCCAGTACCAGATTACCGACGCCGTCCCATTGCAGGCGTCTTAAAGTTGGGTCCAGAGTCGCAAATAGTTGGTCAGCTGCATAAACATCGCTATCGGCCAGAATATTGAATAAGGTAGATTTTCCCGCATTGGTATAACCTACTAAAGACACGGTTGGAACAGCCGCTTTTTGGCGTGCAACACGGCCTTGAATACGGGTTTGACGGACTTTTTCTATTTTGGCTTTAAGCTGTCCCATGCGGATACGCAATAAACGGCGATCTGTTTCTAGTAGGGTTTCACCCGGACCACGCAGACCGATCCCGCCTTTCTGGCTATCCAGATTGGTACGGCTACGAACCAGTCGTGAAGACAGATGCTGTAACTGTGCTAATTCAACTTGCAGTTTCCCTTCATAGGTGCGGGCACGCTGTGCAAAGATATCGAGGATAAGTTCGGTACGATCGACTACCCGGCAATGCACCACATTTTCCAGGTTACGTGCTTGGGCAGGTGTCAGTGCATGATCGAAAATGACCAGATTGGCATCGAGTTCTTTGACCCGTTCAGCAATTTCTTCTGCTTTTCCTGAACCCACAAAGAATTTGGCATCCGGTTTTAAGCGTTGAACAAAAAGATGTTCCAGAATTTCGGCATTTGCAGATTGAGCTAACAGATGAAACTCTTCAGCATCAAGGTCATCCAGCATTTGTACGCTCACACTGACCAGTATGACGCGTTCTTTTCCCTGATGTTGCTCAAAATATTCCACTCAGGCCAATCTCCAGTTGAAAACTTCATTTTAGTTGAAAATGAACTTTACAGATACTGAAATAGCGAGCTTTGTTTTAGAGTGCCGTGACAAACAGTTGTGCAAGTGTTACGAGCAAAACTGTATATAACAAGGTACCACCCAAGATATAGCTTAATACTTTTAAGGGTCGAATCATTTCAGCTGATTTCACTGTTTCATCTTGCATGATGAGCATCCTTTTTCAATCTAATATTTCGATTTATTTATTTTATTTAATTCATTTAATGAATTTAAATTGAAAATATAGATGTACTTGGTCGTTTTTTATTATCAATGCAAGTTGGACATGAACAGTATAAAATAGGTTTAATTCGTGGATATTCCCTGTATCTTGTTTAGGATTTAGTGATCTTTTTATGAACTCGACTGTACAAAATCAATCACCTGAGATACAAGGTTTAGCAAAATTCTTTCTTTATACAAGAAAAACGACTTCTGCATTAGCAGCCATCAGCCAGGGGTTTTATCTGGTTTACCGTCACGGTTTGTATAAAGACCCGAATAACCCGAACAATACCCGATATGTGCAGTATTTCTGTCGCCAGTTGTGCAAGGTGTTTAATATCGAGGTTCAGGTTCATGGCGTGATTCCACGTGAGCCTGCATTATGGGTGAGCAATCATGTATCCTGGCTGGATATCGCCGTTTTGGGTTCAGGCGCGCGAGTGTTTTTTCTGGCCAAAGCTGAAATTGAAAATTGGCCAATTTTGGGTAAGCTGGCTAAAGGCGGTGGCACCTTATTTATCAAGCGTGGTTCAGGAGATTCAGTCAGAATCCGTGAACAGATTACCGGCTTCCTGAAACAGAATATTCCGGTCCTGTTTTTTCCTGAAGCGACCACATCTGATGGACGCTCAATTAAAAAAATCTATGGTCGTATTCTCGGTGCAGCAATCGAAGCGCAACGTCCGGTACAAATCTGTCTGATCTGTTATGTAAATCAGCAGGGTGAGCTGGATATGGTGGCGCCTTTTATTGGGAATATCAGTTTTGCCAAACATGTACAAAATGTTCTGGAAATGCCTAAAGTAACAGCTCATCTGATGGCCTTGCCGGCAATTGCGACCGAAGGGCATACAGTAGAAAGCCTGACTGCACTAGTGCATGAAAATATGCTAGAGGGTTTGCAAAGGTTGCAAGCCAAAGTATTAAAAAAGCCTCATTAAGAGGCTTTTTTAATAGAAATACTCAGAGATATTCATTACATAAAACCTTCGATTGGGAGTATCGACAGGAATTTTATTGAGGCTTTTTGATACCACTTCATTCCCGGCTCTTTTTTAAAGGTCTTTATTTCACCTTTGGCATTGCGGATTTTCCAGTTAATGTTCTGGTTGGCATCCAGAACCAGCTTATAGGCATACTTGCTTAAGTTTTTGTCCATGGTTTCGTGTACCGCACGGGCCAGATTAGGACTATTTAGCAATACGCCAATTTCAGTATTCAAATAAGCCGAACGCGGATCGAAATTAAAAGAGCCGATAAATACCTGTTTCTGATCAATAGCCATCAGTTTAGCATGCAGGCTGGAACGGCTCAGGCCTTTTAAGCTGACCTTCGCTTTTTGTGCCAGCTCTTCAGTATTGGCATTCAGGTTGTCGGCATCTGGCGCGGCCAAAAACTCGTAGAGTTTTACATCATTTTCCAGCAGTTCCTGACGATATTTGGCATAAAAGGCATGGACCAGCGGCACGTCATTGGCCTTATAAGAGTTGGTCAGTACTCGGACTTTGACATCTTCTGAAGCCAGTTTCTTGAGACGTTCTGCCCCCTGTTTTTCCGGTACAAAATAGGCCGACACGATATCCACACTTTCTTCCGGTTTTTCCAGATGTTGTAATAGCTGGAAGTTCAAGTGATCTTCAGTTTTAGCCTTTGACTTGATTTTACTTGGCGGGTCTTTGACGACTTCAGCTTCCACCCAATCAAGCTGAATGTTGTGTTCCAGCCATTTATCGAAAGCCTGGGAGCGATTGGCCAGATTCAGGTAATTCTGGATTGCAGTATCATGACTATATTCTTCCAGCTGCTGTTTCAGGCTCGGGAAGCGTAGCGTGTGATGGCGAGGATTAACAATCTGCCGAACTGGATAGGCATAATCATCATTCCAGTATTCATCAAAAGAATGAATGATTTCATCAGAAGCGGCACCAACCAACATCACATCTACATCAGAAAACTGGTAACTGTCACTGACGTTATAATACTGGTTACTCATATTACGGCCGCCAATCAGGGCAATCTGGTTATCGGCAATAAAGCTTTTGTTATGCATGCGGCGGTTGATCCGTTTTAGATCCAGCAGCATATCCATGGCACGGTATTTACGGAAACGGTAGGGGTTATACAGTTTGACCTCAATATTCTGGTGCTG
The DNA here is from genome assembly GCF_000804305.1 of Acinetobacter sp. YZS-X1-1. Lineage (NCBI taxonomy): Bacteria > Pseudomonadati > Pseudomonadota > Gammaproteobacteria > Moraxellales > Moraxellaceae > Acinetobacter > Acinetobacter sp. YZS-X1-1. The sequence continues at coordinate 15,926 of NZ_JWHB01000020.1, forward strand.
ATCCAGCGCCAGATAAATACCTTCCATTTTCTTGGCATTGTTATCATCCATCAGTAGACGGACTTTTACGCCACGGTCTGCCGCCTGGATGAGGGCATGTAAGGCCAATGCTCCAATACGGTCGTTATCCCAGATGTAATATTGCAGGTCCAGACTGCGTTCGGCTTTATTAATCAGCTGGATACGTGCAGCGAGTGCTTCAAGCGGATCTGGCAGCACGTGATAACCGGTCAGGCCAATATTCTGCCGACGTAAAGGCTCAACAATCTGGGCCAGACTGGTTTGTGAGGTATCCGTTTCAAATGCCATCCGGCTAGGTTGTTCAGTTTGCGGAGGCAGCGTACTGCAAGCAGGAATGCCGAGTACCAGGCTGCAGCTCAGTAAAATGCCAGCTTTATAGCGGTAAGCTTTTGATAAGCCAGAAGGTTTTGAGTGAGCGGAAGCGTGGGGAGCATTTACCATAAACATCAAAGACTGAAAAATTTGGATTGAGTATAATTGCCAGCTATGAAAAGATAAATATAAAGCCACTAATCAGCTCCTCGACTCGACAAGGCAAATCTATGTGGGATACCAGTTCCGTACTTTTTTATTTTTATCTAGGCATGGCCATTCTTGCCGTTTGGGCAGTGTATCAGGCCTGGTCGAGTCAGTCGCGTACAGAAACCATTCATCCCTTTAAAGCGTTTTGTCACCTGCTGGCTTTCTATCTGGCCTATTTGCTGATTCCGTTGGTGTTCTTCAGTATTTATGCAGGATGGATAGGCTACTATTCGATTCATGAGTCTATTTTTATTTTCTTGATTAGTGCAGTACTCAGTTATGCACGTTTTATCGAGCCGCATTTGATTCGGGTTGAAACCACGCCTTATCAAATCAATCCTCAACAGAAACTTAAAAAGCCGGTACGGATTGCCCTGATTGCAGATTTACATATTGGTCTGTTTTCCGGACATGAACGCCAGTTAAGACAGATTGTGCATAAGCTGAATCATCTGAAACCGGACTTGGTGGTGGTCGCAGGGGACTGGACCTATGAACCTGAAAATAAACTGGCACAGGAGCTGGCGGTCTTGAAAGAAATTCATGCGCCAGTATATTCGGTGACAGGGAATCATGATGAACAGTATCCTGGCCCGCCTATTCAGGAATTGCTTCGTTATGCGCTGGAAGTGAATCAGGTGATGGACATAGAAGGGCAGATTGTCGAGTTTGACGAATTTCGTCTCTTAGGAGTAGGGGATCTTTGGGCTGGAAAAACCGATATGCGCGCAATGCCGGATCTGCCTCAAGACAAACCTTGGGTGATTCTGTCGCATAATCCAGATACCGTGGATATGGTGCCGAAATTGCCCACACGGCCACTGATGCTTTCTGGGCATACGCATGGCGGACAGGTCGAGTTACCTTGGCTGACGGATTATGTGATGAAAAAGGTCTCCATTCTGGGCCATAAAAAAGGTCTATACCGGCATGAACATGCAGATGTATTTGTGACCGTGGGAACGGGTATGGTAGGCGTGCCATTCCGTTTTCGTGTACCACCGACTATTGATATTATTGAACTGGTATAAAAAAGATTCATTCACTGCAGCTAAAGCAGCAACCAGAGCACAATAATAATCAGTAAAATCACGGCTGCGGTGATCCAGATTTTCTTTTCAATCTCACGGCCGGGTACGCGTTTGCCGACTTGCTGTGCAGCTACCTCAGTATCTTTGGCGATGCTCAGGTTGGGATGATCTGGAACTTCCAAAGGTGTAGTTACCACTGAAATATTTTCATCTGCATCATCTGTAAAGCGTGGGCCAATGTTGCCTTTATTGTTCCGATTCAGCGCCAGATCATGCTCGCGGATAATTTCATCAATGACCTGTATCGCCTGTGATTCATCTAAAGCTGTATGCGTCCGGATATAGCGAATGGCTTCCAGTTTTTTATCATCCTCTAGCAGAATCACAATATCTACCAGCTGTTCTTGAGTAAGTTGCTCAATAAGATCCTGCATCACTCTGCCTCATTCTCTGGCTTTATTTATTGGATTGTTCCCGAAATATCCGCAAAGAAGTAGCAAGTTTTTGTTGTGAAATCATAAAAAAAGCCAGCATGAACTGCTGGCTTCGATTGAGATGACTTAATCTGTCAAGATCCTTAGATCTGATTGTTTACATCATCATTTTTAGTTTCACGGATCAGCAAGAATGCAAGCAATGACAGGATAGAAGCTGCTGTGAGGTAATAACCTACTGCAGACAAGCCATAAGTTGTTGCCAGTTTGGTTGCAATCAATGGCGCGAAAGATGCACCAAAAATACCTGCCAGGTTAAAGGTCAGGGCAGAACCGGTATAACGTACTGAAGTCGGGAAGATTTCAGACAATACGGTACCAATCGGGCCATAAGTTAGACCCATGATCGCTAGGCCGATACATAAGAAGAAGAACACAACCAGCGTACTGCCTGATTCAAGCATATCGGCAAAGAAAATACCGAAAATAGCAGAGACCACACATACCGCGATTGAAGTTGTCTTACGACCGAATTTTTCTGCAAGAACTGCTGAAAGTGGAATGAACGCAGCAAAGCACAGAGTTGCAACTAACTGCAACTGAAGGAATTCTTCACGTGTATAGCCGAGCTGTTTGGTACCCCATTGCAATGCGAATACAGTCGTCAGGTAGAACACTACGAATGTACAGATCGCTGCGATAGTGCCCAATACCAGCATTTTAGAATGCTTTTTGAATACTTCGAAGAAGGGTACATTCACTTCTTTCTGCTTTTTCAATACGTTCTGGAATGCAGGGGTTTCATGCAGTTTCAAGCGAATCCATAGACCCATAATCACCAGTAGTGCACTAGAAATAAATGGAATACGCCAGCCCCATTGCATGAACTCTGCTTCAGACATGAATGCGCCAAGGGTCAAGAATGAGCCTGTTGCCAGAATGAAGCCAATTGGTGCACCAAGTTGCGGGAACATACCATACCAGGCACGTTTGCCTTCTGGCGCATTTTCAGTTGCCAGTAGAACCGCACCTGACCATTCACCACCCAAACCAAGGCCTTGGCCTAAACGACAAAGAGCCAGCAATAATGGCGCAGCAATACCGATTTGTGCATAAGTTGGCAATAAACCAATGGCAACGGTAGAAAGGCCCATAGTCAGTAAAGCAGCGACCAGAGTCGCTTTACGTCCGATCCGGTCTCCTAAGTGACCAAAGAGTGCAGCACCGATTGGACGGGCAATAAAGGCAATCGCAAAGGTTGCCAGCGACTGAATAGTCGCAGTCATAGGATCTGTACTTGTAGGGAAGAACAGATAAGGGAAAATAATAACGGCAGCTGTGGCATAAATATAGAAATCGAAGAACTCGATTGTAGTGCCCACTAAACTTGCTGTTAAAACACGAAATTTTGAATTGGTTGCTGTAATTTCTGTTACAGCGATAGAATCTGAAGACGCCATGAATAACCTTACACTTACTAAAAATAAAAAATTTAGTTTTAAAAGCGTAATCTTTTTAAAAAAGGCGTAATTTTTTAAAAAAACAACTGCAATCTTCTCGTTTCAACTCGCTCAGGGTCACTGAAATGGAGAAATGAGATGATTAAATCACGTAAAGATAGATAGACAGAAAATGTGATCCTGCGCCTATCAATACAAAAATGTGCCAGATAGCGTGGGTATATCTTACTCTTTTTAAAGCGTAAAACAATGCACCTACGGTGTATGCTAAGCCACCAATGATCAGAAAGGTTAAAGATTGAGCACTTAAGTACTGCTGCATATCGTCCATAACCAGTAGTGCAAGCCATCCCATGACCAGATAAGCGACTAAAGAAAGTTTCTGGAAACGGTTGATGAAAATGAACTTGAATAGTGTTCCAAGTACAGCAATCACCCATAAGGCAATCAGTAAATACTGGGCTTTGGCTGTTGGAATCGCAATCGATAGAAACGGGGTATAGGTACCTGCAATCAGGTAGTAAATTGCCGTATGATCAACTTTTTTGTAAAAATAGCGTCGGTCAGCAGCAGTAGACATATGGTAGAGCATCGAAGCGGAAAACAGCAGAATCATGCTGAAAGCATAGACCCAAAGGCCAATCCATTGTCCGGTACTCAAATAAGAGCCTTTAATAATCAATAAAATACCGGCAATCAAAGCCAGCGCAGCACCGAGGCCATGACTAGTGTAATTAATCCGTTCCTCATTGTGATCATAATCTGGAACTAGGGGAGCATTCTGCATGATTGTCATTCTTGTTTAAATATACACTTGTATAATAATTCAATTTTGCTTTTAAGTTAAGAACAATTAAACTTGAGCAGCAATTCATATCAGGTTTTTCTTATGTCGACATCGACTTCTCTCTCGGTTCAGGAACAACAATTCTTGGAGGCTTTTCAGCAAGCCTTTGAAACTGATCATTTTGATCGTCTGATTTTGAGTCAGTATAAAGGTGAACTTGAACAATTGGAGAAAATGACCTTTAGAGTCATTTCGCTCAATGAGCAGAAGGTTTTGAGCTGTGTCTATCGATACAAGACTCAAGATGTCACTAAAAATTATCCTTTGAATGAAGCCTTAACTCAAGTAAAGGAATTATTGACCTGTTGTAAGCAAGCTAACCTGTTTACTGATCAGGAAGAGTTGCAGCTGAAGAAAAACAAGAAAAAGGCCATGCTGACAAGAAGTAAAGCTAAACCAGTCTCTACAAAGGCTAAAGCAGAACAAGGCCATGACCGGATCAAGCAGCGTTATGTCGATCAAGACAGTGTATTCCTACAGCATTTAGGAATTACCGATCAGCAAGGCCAGATCATTCCGAGCATGGCGCGTAAGTGGAAACAGATTAATAAATTTGTCGAGATTTTCTCCGGCGCACTGGCTCAAATCCAGCCGCAGGAACAAGGATTACGTATCGTCGATTTCGGTTCAGGTAAGGGATATTTAACCTGTGCACTGTATGACTATATGCAAAAACATGGTCAGACGCCCTATGTCACCGGCGTAGAGCTGAATCCGAAAATGGTCGAATTCTGTCAGAATGTCGCGCAGCAATCCGGTTTTAATCAATTGGATTTCTTCCAGGGTGATGTGCGTACCTATGAACCGGAACGTCTGGATGTGATGATCGCTCTGCATGCCTGTGATGTGGCGACCGATTTTGCGATCCATAGCGGTATACGCCTGAATGCACAAATCATCATGTGTGCTCCATGTTGTCATAAAGAGTTAAGACCGCAATTACAGAGTCCGAAAGTGCTATCGCCAATGTTGCAGTTTGGCATTCACGCTGGGCAGCAAGCCGAAATGCTGACGGATACCATTCGTGCCTTATTGCTGAAGGCTTATGGTTATGAAACCAAGGTCTTTGAATTTGTGGCCCTAGAACACACCAGTAAAAATAAAATGATTCTGGCGACCAAACGTAAGGATTATGAACAGCCCGATCAGGCTGTTCTCGCCCAGATTCAGGCATTGAAAGAGATGTATGGGATTCAAAAACATTCACTGGAATTGTTATTGAATGACCAGTGGGATCAGCAGGGAATTGGTTCTAAATGCTAGATGATAAAAATCTTAAAATCGTGTCAGGCAGCTGGGATGATTTAGCTCAAGATGCCCGAGTGATACGTGAAGCCGTTTTTATTCAGGAACAGCAAATTGCTCCTGAAGATGAATGGGATGCGGAGGATACAATCTCTACGCATTTTGTGGCTTATTTACAGGATCAAGCCGTGGCGACTGCACGCTTATTAAAGAATCACAGTATTGGTCGCGTAGCTGTATTACAGTCGGCACGTGGTACGGGCATCGGCTACAAGACCATGCGGGCTGTGATTGATCAGGCCAAGGCAGAGCAACGTAAATTCGTAAAGCTTTCTTCACAGGTACATGCGATTGGCTTTTATCAGAACTTGGGTTTTGACGTGCGGGGTGAGGAATATCTGGATTGCGGCATTCCACATATAGATATGTATCTCAGCTTAAAAGACTAAAAAAATAAAAAAGCGAGGAAAACCTCGCTTTTTTAAATTTGATCTTGGAACTGTCTAGTGACCATGAGCCGTATTTTCGTCATGGCTAGCACTGTCCATCTGTGCATGTTCTTCAGCAGACATATTATGCTCCTCCGCGCTCATCTCATGAGTCTGATGAGATGAAGAGGTAGCATGACGAGCTTCACGGTCAGCCTGTGCTTTGGCTAAAGCTTCTGGAGACATTGCAGGTGCATTCTTAAATGCATGCTGCTGGGTATTTTCTTTCTTTTGCTGGCTTGGCATGTAGTCTGGTTCATTGCTGACCGCAAGCCAGAAAAACAACATAAATAATCCACCTAAAATACAGAAGATAATCAGTGCTTTCCAACCCCAAGGTGATTTTTCAGGTGAACTGTGATCAGTCATATGCATATACCCATCGTGGATGTCTAACTCATGTAACTTTATAACATAAATTGTCTGGAAAGCAGATCAAAATCTGTCATTGATTGAATGCAATAGACTTCGAGAGTTTATCGCGTCGAAATAAAAAAAGAGGAGTCAAGCTCCTCATTTTTAGACCCAGTTTTTAAAAGCGCTGACCTTCAGCAACTTTCTGTTTGAGTAACTGTGGCGCTTTGAAACGTTCGCCATATTTACGTTCTAATATCTCAGCACGATTTAAGGCCTTGGTTAAACCATACTGGTTCAAGAACTGCACTGCACCTCCCGTCCAAGTGGCAAAACCAATTCCAAAGATTGAACCAATATTGGCATCGACCACTGACTCCAGCACACCTTCTTCCAGACAGCGTACGGTATCCAGCGCTTGAACAAACAGGAAGCGGTCTATCATTTCCTGTTCAGAAATATCCACTTCTTTATACCAATGCTCCAAGCCAGACCACAGCTGCTTTTTGCCACCTTCAGGATAATCATAAAAACCTGCACCAGCAGCTTTGCCTTTACGGTTAAACTCATGAATCATGGTTTGAATCACGGCATCTGCATCGGTGCTTGGGCGTTCTTTGCCTTGTGCTGCCAGAGCCTTACGGGTTTCTGCAGCTACATGCTCAGAAAGTGTCAGAGAGACTTCATCTTGAATAGCAAGTGGTCCGACCGGCATACCTGCTTTCAGCGCAGCCATTTCAATACGGGCTGGATGCACCCCTTCGGCGAGCAAACGTAAACCTTCCTGTACAAAGGTTCCAAAGACACGGCTGGTAAAGAAGCCACGGCTGTCATTCACTACAATCGGTAGCTTGCCAATCTGCTGCACAAAGTCAAATGCCTTGGCCAGTGTTTCTGCTGAAGTATTTTTCCCCTTAATGATCTCGACCAGTTGCATCTTGTCGACTGGGCTAAAGAAATGCAGACCGATAAAATTCACCTGATTTTGAGAGGCTTGAGCCAAGTCACTGATGGGTAGAGTCGAGGTATTGGATGCCATTACACCGTTGGATGCTAAATATTGCTCTGCTTCCTGAGTAACTTTGGCTTTGAGTCCCTGATTTTCAAATACTGCTTCAATGATCAGGTCACAGCCTTGAAAATCTGCTGCTTCTGTCGTGGTGTGAATCAGACTTAAAATCTGGTCACGTTTTTCAGCTGTTAAGCGGCCTTGGGCTACTTTTTTATCAAGTAATTTCTGGCTATAGGCTTTGCCTTTTTCAGCAGCTTCGACCGAAATATCTTTTAGTACCACCTGAATGCCTTTGCTGGCAGTGACATAGGCAATACCTGCACCCATCATACCTGCACCCAAAATACCTACTTTAGTGGCTTTCCATGGCGCAAAGTCTTTAGGACGACTGGCACCTGATTTAATGGCATTCATGCCATGCCAGAATGTACCGATCATGTTTTTGGAAATCTGGCCGGTAGCGAGATAGGTGAAATAACGCGACTCAATTCTCAGTGCGGTATCAACATCAACCTGAGCGCCTTCAACCGCAGCGGATAAAATGGCTTCAGGAGCTGGATAGCAGCCCTTGGTTTTATCACGCAGCATCGCAGGAGCAATGGCCAGCATCTGTGCAACGGCAGGCGAAGAAGGAGAGCCTCCCGGAATTTTGTAACCTTTTACATCGAAAGGCTGTTGGGATTGCGGATGTTGTTTAATCCAGGCTATAGATTTATCTAGTAACTCATCCAGTGAGTCGGCTGTGTCATGTACCAGTCCCAAAGACTTGGCTTTTTCTACACCGAACTGTTTGCCTTCCATCAGCAAAGGTAAGGCATTTTGCAGGCCTAGCAGACGAACCATACGGACAATACCACCACCGCCTGGTAGCAAGCCTAAAGTGACTTCAGGTAAACCAAACTTGGTTTTGGCATCATTGAGGGCAATACGATGATGGGCACATAAAGCGATTTCCCAACCACCACCGAGTGCGGTGCCATTTAAAGCTGCCACCACAGGAATGCCACGCGTTTCGATATAGCGTAATTTGGCTTTCATGTCTTCAATCATATTGAAGAATTCAGTGGCATGTTCAGGCGTCGCCTGAATCAGCTCATCCAGATCACCGCCAGCAAAGAATGTCTTTTTAGCTGATCGGAAAATAATTCCGGCGATCTGTTCATCTGCCTGTAACTGGGCAGCGACTTCTTCCAGAGCCGTGCGAAAGTCGGCATTCATGGTATTGGCGGACTGGTTTGGAGAATCAAAGGTCAGAATGACAATATGATCTTCAGTTTTTTGATATTGAATTGCGCTCATGCTGATCTCCTTATACCAACTCAATAATGGTTGCGATGCCCATACCACCACCCACACACAGGGTGGCCAGTCCACGTTTCTTACCTTGACGTTCCAGTTCATCCAGTAAAGTGCCTAGAATCATGGCACCGGTCGCACCGAGTGGATGTCCCATGGCAATGGCACCACCATTGACATTGACTTTGACAGGATCAACCTTCATTTCATTGATAAAGTGCATCACCACAGCAGCGAAAGCTTCATTGACTTCAAACAGATCAATATCATCAATGATGAGTCCGGCTTTGGCTAAAGCCTTACGTGCAGCCGGGGCAGGGCCGGTCAGCATAATGGTTGGATCGGCACCGACTAGCGCCGTTGCCAGTACTTTGGCGCGTGGCTTGAGATTTTGCTGTTGCACTGCCTGTTCGGAGGCAAGTAATACGATTGCTGCACCATCCACAATGCCTGAAGAATTACCCGCATGGTGTACATGGTTTACAGAGCCTACTTCCGGATATTTCTGTAGAGCGATGGCATCAAAGCCTATCTGGCCCATCGTTGCAAAACTTGGCTTTAATGCACTTAAGCCTTCTGCAGTTGTTGTCGGTTTAATAAATTCATCTTTGTTTAGAATCACGACGCCAGCTTTATCTTTCACTGGAATAATGGATTTATCAAAATAACCATTCGCTTGGGCTGCTGCCGCTTTCTTTTGTGATTGCTCGGCGAATTGATCTACATCTGCACGACTATAACCATCAATGGTCGCGATCAGGTCAGCCCCGATGCCTTGTGGAATAAAATCGCAAGCCATATTGGTTTCAGGATCTAAAGCCCACGGGCCGCCATCAGAACCCATCGGAACACGAGACATGGATTCAACGCCACCCGCAACGACCAGATCTTCCCAGCCTGAACGAACTTTTTGTGCTGCCAGATTTACAGCTTCCAGGCCCGAAGCACAGAAACGGTTGATCTGAACGCCAGCCACATCATTGTCCCAGCCTGCGGCAATTGCAGCAGTTTTGGCAATGTCTGCACCCTGATCACCGATTGGAGTCACACAGCCCAGCACAATATCATCCACCTGAGATGTATCCAGGTTATGGCGTTCTTTCAGTTCATTTAAGAGCGTAGTCAGTAAACTAATTGGTTTAACTTCATATAATGATCCGTCTTTTTTTCCCTTTCCGCGTGGCGTGCGAATGGCATCAATAATATAGGCCTCGCTCATACAATATCCTTTTCTTGCTTTACTGAAATTGTTCTAATGCTTCGAGTGTAATGATTAAATCTTGAAGTGCAATGACGAGAACGGACCAGATCATTTGAGCAATTTGGTCAGTCTTGATGGATTAAAAAGCGGGCATAAAAAAGCCCAAGTCTGGAGCTTGGGCTAGGGGCTTGTAGCGCTTAATAAACGATACTTTTCAAGTATACAATTTTATAGCAAGGTTTTTAATGGTAACCGTGTAACTGACGGTATAGGCCTGGTGTTACCCCTGTCCATTTTTTGAAAGCACGGTGGAAAGTACTGGTTTCACTAAAGCCAACCTGTTGTGCAACATCTTCCAGAGTCAGATCTGGGTTAAGTAATAAGTGAATTGCAGCATCACGGCGCAGTGCATCTTTCACGCCCTGATAGCTCTTGCCTTCAGCAGCCAGACGGCGACGCAGGGTTTGCGGAGACAGGTAGAGCATCGATGCGACATCGTTCAAGGTCGGCATTTCTTCACCAATCTGGCTCTTTAATACATCACGGATCCGAGAAGTCAGCGAGTTGGTATTTTTAAATTTGACTAGAAGTTGAGCCGGAGCTGCTTTGAGGAATTCTTCCAGCGTTTCTTCATTCTGGCGAATTGGCAAATCCAGATAATCCGCTGCAAAGGTAATTTCAGTACGCGGCATATCGAACTGCATCACAGGTGCAAAGAACAGCGCATCGTATTCATCTGCATGAGCAGGACGCGGGTAGCTGAAATGTACACGTTCCAGCGGCAGACGACGTTCAATTAACCACGATGCCAGACCATGCCAGATCATCAGCATACTTTCGGTAATAAAGTGTTCCGGATCCATCGAATTTGGAATCAGGGGAACCAGACGCGCTTCGTGCTTGTCACGTTCCAGGGTTACAGACCAGTCATCACCAAAGAGTTTGTAAAATTGTGAAGAAAGCTCGAGTGCATCGCCTAGCGTTTTGGCATGGATGATCAACTGGCACATAATCGCGAAAGTGCCCAGACGACGCGGCTGTTTGTCAAAACCGACATGTTCGTCCTGGGTTACCATCCAGAGCATCTTGATAAAACGGGTATATTGTTCAGGCGAAATACGGGCCTTCGGCTGATGCAGAAGCTCGGCTTCAATCCCAACGTGAGACAATAAAGTATCGACATCCATGCCCAGGCGCTTAACGCCGTATAAGGCTGCATTGACGAAATGGATACTGATCGTATCACGACTCATGTTTAATCCTTCAGTCTCTTTAATGTTCACTAATATTTGACCTAAATGACAAAAAATAAAAAATCAATGGCAATTTACAAGAATGCAATTACCATTTTCTTACATGTTAAATTGCCGAAACTATCAAGGTAAATGGCTGAACATGACATTGTTTTTGGGCATTTATGTTCTTATGATGAGGCAAAAAGCAATATAAATAGAGTAATAACTCCAATGTCATATGCATTAAAAGGTTTGAAAATATTAGATTTTTCTACATTATTACCCGGTCCATTTGCCACATTATATCTTGCAGACATGGGTGCAGAAGTTGTGCATATTGAATCACCCGCACGTCCTGATCTGGTGCGTTTAATGCCACCTTTTGCACATGGACAGGCCACAACGCATAATTATCTGAACCGAAACAAACATTCTGTCGCACTGGATTTAAAGAATCCCGAACATATTAAGCAGATCAAATCCCGAATTGCAGATTATGACATTGTGGTCGAACAATTTCGCCCAGGTGTGATGCAACGGCTTGGCCTGGATTATCCAACACTCAGTGCGCTCAATCCACGCTTAATCTATTGCTCGATTACTGGTTATGGTCAGACCGGCCCTTATATAGATCGGGCTGGGCATGACATTAACTATTTGGCTTTATCTGGGATTGCTGGGCATAGTGGCCGGCTTGAAAGCGGACCACCGGCAATGGGAATCCAGATTGCTGATGTCGCGGGCGGCTCTATGCATGCGCTGGTTGCCATTCTGGCAGCGGTGATTGAGCGGCAGAGTAGTGGTCAGGGACAATATATTGATATTTCCATGACCGATTGCGCGGCGACATTAAATAATATGGCAGCTTCTGCCAGTCTGGCGGGTAATCAGCATCAGCAGATAGAATCAGGTTACTTAAATGGCGGTACCTTTTATGACTATTATCAGACTCAGGATGATCGCTATCTATCAATAGGCAGTCTGGAGCCTCAATTCATGCAAGGTCTGGCACAATTGCTGGATTTGCCGATTATTCTGGAAAAAGGTGCTTCTTTCGTACCTGAAGATCATGCTTTAGTGAAACAGGCGATTCGCGATAAAATCAGTTCCCAACCTCTATCTCACTGGCAAGCCTTATTTTCTCAGGCAGATTTCTGTGTCGAACCTGTATTAAAGCTTGATGAAGCCCTGCATTCTGAGCTGGCGCAGCAACGTGAATGGGTGGTGCAAGTGCCAGTTAAAGCGGATCAGCGGGAGCAAACCGAAGCTCAACTAGCTTGCCCGATCAAGTTTTCAAGATCAACTATGCGATATCAATTTATTGGTCAGGCTTTAGGCGAAACCGAAGAGTGGTAATTGAGCGACCTTCTCATTTTGGTTTATGAAAAAAAACTGCTAAAGATTTAAAAAATGAATCATTCACATTAAAAATCAGAGGAAGCTGATCTAAAGCTTTATATCATTGAAAGTTTGCTAGGCTTATCAATAAAATCGCTATGAAATATGTATAAAAAGCATTTTATTGATAGATTCAATGTCGTTATCCTTGCCGACGATATAATAGAAACTACTAGCTGTACGCCATGTATTTATATACTGATTTCGATCAGCAACTGATTAATGAACGTGTTGCACAGTTCCGTGACCAGACGGAACGTTATTTAGCGGGCAAATTGACGGAAGATGAATACCGTCCGCTCCGCCTTCAAAATGGTCTTTATGTACAACGTTATGCGCCAATGTTGCGTATTGCGGTACCTTATGGCCTGATGAACTCTAAACAACTTCGTAAAGTGGCTGATCTGGCGAAAGAATATGATCGTGGCTATGCGCACGTTTCAACCCGTCAGAATATCCAGTTTAACTGGCCTGCACTAGAGAACGTGCCTGATATGCTGGCTGAACTGGCAACCGTGCAAATGCACGCGATCCAGACTTCAGGGAACTGTATCCGTAATACTACCACTGACCAGTATGCAGGTGTCGTGGCAGGTGAAATTGCAGATCCACGTCCAACTTGTGAATTGATCCGTCAATGGTCAACTTTCCACCCGGAATTTGCTTTCTTGCCACGTAAGTTCAAGATTGCGGTATCTGCGCTGGAAGAGATTGACCGTGCAGCAACTTCATTCCACGATATCGGTGTCTATATCGTGAAAAATGAAGCAGGCGAGATCGGCTATAAAATTAAAGTGGGTGGCGGCTTGGGCCGTACGCCAGTAATTGGCAGTTTTATTCGTGACTTCCTGCCACGTGAAGACCTGATTGCTTATCTTGAAGCGGTACTACGTGTGTATAACCTGCACGGCCGTCGCGACAACAAATACAAAGCACGTATCAAGATTCTGGTAAAAGCATTAACGCCAGAAGTTTTTGCTGAAAAAGTTGAAGCCGAATTTGTACATACTGTTAAGACATTAAAGATTGATGCTGAAACACTGGCGAAAATGGATGAAAACTTCACTCCATTTGACTACCAAGATTATGCGGATGAAGACTTCACTGAACTGTTTGCCCAGTATCCGAAGTTCAAGCAATGGTTCAATATCAATACCAATGCACATAAAGTGAAAGGTTATCGTATTGTCACGATTTCACTGAAACGTGCGGGTATTGCACCGGGTGATGTGACCACTGAAGAAATGAACCTGATTGCAGATCTTGCAGACAAGTACACCTTCGGTGAACTGCGTACAACTCACGAGCAAAATATTGCGCTGGTAGATGTACCACAAAAAGACTTATTTGAATTGTGGCAGACGCTGGATCAGCATAACCTGGCACGTGCGCATATCGGTTTCTTGACTGATATTATTTGCTGCCCAGGCGGTGATTTTTGTTCACTAGCGAATGCGAAATCCATTCCAATTTCTGAAGCGATTTCACGCCGTTTTGATGATCTGGATACTATTTACAACTTGGGTAAACTGGACCTGAACATTTCAGGTTGCATGAATGCCTGTGGTCATCATCACGTGGGTAACATCGGTATCCTGGGTGTAGATAAAAAAGGCGCTGAATTCTATCAGATCACTTTAGGTGGTAATGCAGATCATGATGCCTCTATTGGCGATATTCTTGGACCATCATTTGCTGCAGAAGTGGTGCCAGATATCGTAGAAGAAATTCTGAATACTTATCTTGACTTGCGTCAGGACGGTGAAGAGTTTATCGATACTTATCGTCGTGTCGGCATTCAACCATTCAAGGAGCGCGCATATGCTTAATACCGCACTACAAGTGCTCTCTAAAGATGGCACAATTGCAGATAACACTTACCAGCTAATTGGTGAAGATGGTGTATTGCCACAGGGTGATGTGGTTCTGACTGTAGAGCAGTTGGACCAGATTACTAATATTTCTGGTAAAAAAGCATTGTACTTAACGGTTGATGCTTCACCTGAAACCAATGAATTTCCGCTTGATCAACTTGATGCAATTTTGATTGAGTTTGCAGGTTTTAATGATGGCCGTGGTTATTCATTTGCTGCATTGCTTCGCCGTCAAGGTTTCCAGGGTGAGCTGCGTGCGACTGGTGATGTGTTCAAAGATGTCCTGAACTACATGAAGCGTTCTGGTTTCGATACTTTTGTCATTAAAGAAGGTAAAGATATTCAGGAAGCAGCTGCAGGTTTGGGTGATTTTACCAATCCGTACCAAGCTTCAACTGCCGTACCAACACCGAATTATCAAACTGGGGCTTAATTCGCCTTCAACTAAAAAGCCTCCATCTGGAGGCTTTTTTGTATTTAAACCTTAGGGTGCACGTTCTTCAAGTAGGCAATTAATCATCCATTGTACTCCGAATTGATCCGTAAAGGCACTATAAAGTGCACCCCAAAATGTTTTTTCCAAAGGCATTTCGATTTAGCCATTCAACGATAAAGCTTCATAGAGTCGTTTGGCTTCATCCTGTTCATTGGCACTTAAAATAATCGCAATATAGTGATTAGTACCTTTCCTAAATGCTGGTGTGTTTTCAGTACAGAGCTTGTCATTGATATCCGAACCCATGAGCTCTGTGTATTCATTGATTGGAAGTGAGATATGCAAAATCAGATTTTTTTCTTCATCTGATAAATCAATTCCTTGCTGTCCAGGCGTATCTCCATAACGGGTTAGACTGGAAAATTCGCCACCAAATACCGAGCGATAAAAGGTAAAGGCAGCTTCGGTTTCATCCTGGAAATTGAGATAGTGATTAAGTCGCATGCAGGATTCCTTTTCTTATTTTGAATCCCTTTAATTTACGCCCTGAATTGAATTTGATTAATAAAGAAGCTTTATGAAAATGTAAGTAAAAGAATTTACTTTAAAGATGGCTTATAGAAAAATGAAATATTTATAAAATAAAAAGAGGGCTATAAAAGCCCTCTGTACTAATTGATTATAAAAGAATTAGATCAGTTCGATTGCGACCGCAGTTGCTTCACCACCGCCAATACATAGCGCAGCGATACCACGTTTACCGCCTGTACGTTTCAATGCATGAATCAAGGTCAAGATAATACGTGAACCTGTAGAACCAACCGGGTGACCGAGTGCACATGCACCACCGTTAATGTTGACTTTTTCAGGATCAAGCTTGAACTCATCCATTGGGCACATGGTGACCATAGCAAACGCTTCATTGATTTCCCAAAGGTCAACTTCCTCAGCTTTCCAGCCAGTTTTATCCAGAACTTTCTGAATAGCGCCAACAGGAGCAATCGTGAATTCAGATGGATGCTGAGAGTTTGAAGCATAAGCAATGATTTTAGCCAAAGGCGCTAAACCTTTAGCTGCTGCATTGTCGCTTGAAGTCAGTACAAGGGCAGAGGCACCGTCTGAAATTGAGCTGGCATTTGCCGCAGTGATCGTCCCGTCTTTTGCAAAAGCAGGACGTAAAGTTGGAATCTTGTCAATATTGGCATTGAAAGGTTGTTCGTCCTTATCAACGACCACATCACCTTTACGGGTGGAAACAGTGACTGGCACGATTTCATCAGCAAAGTAGCCTTCATTGACTGCAGTTTGAGCACGTTTCAGTGAACGGATTGCAAATTCATCCATCTGTTCACGTGTATAACCTTTGCTATTTGCCATATCTTGAGCAAATGAACCCATCAGGCGACCAGTTTCGGCATCTTCCAGGCCATCCAGGAACATATGGTCCTTGATTTCACCATGACCCATACGGAAACCGCCACGCGCTTTTGGCAATACGTATGGGGCATTGGTCATGGATTCCATACCACCTGCAACCACATAAGTTGCAGAACCTGCCTTAATCATATCTGCCGCTTGCATGACTGCTTTCATGCCTGAACCACATAATTTGTTGATGGTGACAGCACCGGTAGAATCAGGCAGACCTGCTTTACGCATCGCTTGACGGGCAGGGCCTTGTTTTAAACCTGCCGGGAGTACACAACCCATAATGACTTCTTCAATATCGGTTGGCTGCAAGCCTGAACGAGCAATCGCTTCTTTGATGGTGACAGCACCAAGTTCAGGTGCAGTAACGCTAGCCAAGCTGCCTTGAAAGCCGCCCATCGCCGTACGTGCGCCATTGACAATTACGATGTCAGTCATTGTTATATCTCCCTATAAGTTTTGATCATTTTTTCTCGAACCTAAGCAGTATATTGAAAAAAGTGCAGGATTAAAGTCCTAATCTGGATAAATCATAGACTCTAGGGTTTTATTAACAGGAGGCCAGATGTTCGATCCGTATATGTCCCATTTTATTCAAGACAATACGTTGTTGGGATGCAAGGTGAGTAGAACAATAATAAAAGCTGCCATTTGATCCAATCGGTAAAGCCGTCTGGGCTTGATAAGTTACGTTCGGTATACTTAAGGCACCTCGCCAACTCAGGTTACCGTATTTAAGATTAAGTTGTTCAATGTGTAAAATTTGTTCGTCATTGTCGACTTGACGATTACGGTTTTTATCAATAAATACCAGCAAATTTTTATTCCATTGGTTTGCTTGACAGGTTAATGAATCTTGACTGGGACAAATCACAATATTCTGGTGAAACACAGCTGCCTGGCTGCGTGCATAACGATTGGTTGCTGTAATTTTCATCGGAATATTTTTAGCTTCCTGCTTGAATAGATAGTCATGAAAGTAAGGCAAGGCAATTGTGACCACAATTGCCATAAGGGCAATACAGATAATTAACTCAACAATAGTGAACGCTCTTGTTATCTTTTTATACATAGAGTTACCTGATTTATATATTATTTTTATTTGAAACATGCTATTAATTGTGCGTTTTTTATGCTTAATTGAGCGAGTAAGAAATGCCTTACTCAAAATTCAAAAAGGCGCTTAAAAATAAATTGGCAATGACAATAGGCGATTCACAACAAAAAATTGAGTAAAAAATTACTGAATTACAACGGAAATTGTAAGTAATTTTGTCAATAATTTACTTGATTAGATTAATCAAGCACTTGGAAAAATAATAAAGTGTTTGTATGATGCGCAGTGAATAGCTTAAAAATAACACTGGGGTAAAAAAAGCCTATCTCAGAATGGCCTATTAGAAGGCTTGAGCTTGAACAACAATTGTTATCTCTGGAGGATAAATCCATGAAAATGAGTCGTATTGCTTTAGCAATGCTTGTAGCTGCTCCTTTTGCTGCTGCAAACGCAGGTGTAACTGTTACTCCATTAATGTTAGGTTATACTTGGCAAGACACCCAACACAACAATGGCGGTGATGATGGCGAACTAACAACTTCTGGTGAAATGGAAGATGATCTATTTGTTGGTGCTGCAATTGGTGTTGAACTAACTCCATGGTTAGGTTTTGAAGCTGAATATAGCCAAGTTAAAGGCGATATGCGAGATCTACCAGGTGCTGAATACAAAGGCCAGAACATTGCAGGTAATTTCTATGCAACTTCTGACGTATTTACTGGCAACTATGACAGCAAAATCAAGCCATATGCATTATTAGGTGCTGGTCACTATAAATATGAGTTTGATGGTGCTTCAGAAGCTGCTTTAGGTCGTACTGGTCGTGGTTTTGAAGAAGAAGGTACACTAGGTAATGCTGGTATCGGTGCATTCTGGCACATCAACGATGCTTTAGCGCTACGTACTGAAGCTCGTGGTACTTACCACTTCGACGAAAAATTCTGGAACTATACAGCACTTGCTGGTCTTAACGTAGTTCTAGGTGGTCGTTTGAAACCAGCTGCTGACGTTGTAGAAGTTGCTCCAGTTGAGCCAGTAGCTCCAGTTGCGCCAGCTCCACAAGAGTTGACTGAAGACCTGAACATGGAACTTCGCGTGTTCTTTGATACGAATAAATCAAACATCAAAGACCAATACAAACCAGAAATCGCGAAAGTTGCTGAGAAGCTAGTTGAATATCCAAACGCAACTGCTCGTATTGAAGGTCACACAGACAGCACTGGTCCACGTGCATTGAACGAACGTTTATCTCTAGCTCGTGCTAACTCTGTTAAATCTGCACTTGTTAACGAATACAACGTAGATGCATCTCGTTTGTCTACTCAAGGTTTCGCTTGGGATCAACCGATTGCTGACAACAACACTAAAGAAGGTCGTGCTATGAACCGTCGTGTATTCGCGACAATCACTGGTAGCCGTACTGTTCTAGCTGAACAACCAGTTGCTCAATAATTCGTTATTGAACACTGATTAAAAAAAGCGACTCTTTGAGTCGCTTTTTTTATGGCTGTTTTTTGCATACACTTGCTGCTCGAAACTGATTTTGAGTTAAAGCATGAGCATAGAACTCCCTGAAGACTTACAAAGTCTGGAAGCTAATAGTGGTATTTATGCGATCTGGATGATTTTTCATCATTATGGAGTGGATCTGCATATTCCTGATCTAGTGCAATTGACACAACATAATGATGAGATGGGAACTTCAAGTATTGCGCTCGCTGTTGCCCTCAAAACATTGGGACTCGATGTTGAGTTTTTTACAGAAACTGATCCCGATAAACAGCCGCTTGAAATCCAGTTTTATCAAAAAGCACAAGAACTCAAAGTGCCTGTTCATGAATATCCACTTTCTTATACAGATATTCAAAAATTAGTGGATAAAGGCCGTTTTGTAATTGTATTCTACGACACGCTGGAAGAGATGGGGAACCATTCATTAATTTATGAAATCAATGAAAAAGAAATCAGTTTCTTTGATAGTTTTGATGCTATGCCTATAGAAGTCTTCGAACAGCAGCGTCGAGTAGAAGGTATTTGTCAGCAAGTCATCGTGATTGATGACCGTAATTTTGTCATGCGTCATAGCTGATTTCAGAATATAAAAAAGCAGCCACTTGAGCTGCTTTTTTAATAAAGGTGAGATATTAGTCTTTTTCAATATTCATCGGTCGAACATCCATCTCCTGATAAGAAACCAGTTTGGTTTTATATTTCCACTTATAACCCAGCCAAATCACCAGGAATAATAAAATACCGATATAAGTAGAAAGAACAGCCAGCCACTCACCGTCTAGGACAGCTTGATAATTCTGACCTAATACGACAATTGAACAAAGAATGAAGGCAAACCAAGGTGCGAACGGGAAAAATTTAGCTCTATAGGCCAGACCTTCAAGTTGATAGCCTTGAGCCAGATAACCTTTACGGAAGCGGTAATGTGAGATTGCAATCCCAAGCCAGACAATGAAGCCACACATACCTGACATATTCAGCAACCAGTTAAACACTTCCTGCTCGCCAAAGAATGTGGTCAAGAAACATAGTGCCGCAATCGCTGTGGTCGCATACAGGGCATTCATCGGTACACCGCGTGGATCCAGATGGGCAAACAGCTTAGGCGCACTGCCTTTACGTGCCATATCAAACAGCATACGGGTCGAAGAATACATGCCTGAGTTACCTGCAGACAGAATCGCAGTCAAAATTACGGCATTCATCATGCTCGCTGCAAAAGCAAAACCTGCTTTCTCATACAATAAAGTGAATGGAGAAAGGGCAACGTCTTCTGTTGCAGCTGCCTGTAAGAGACGTGGATCATTATAAGCAACCAGTGTGCCGATAATGAAAATACACACGATATAGAACAGCAGGATTCGCCAGAAGATTTGCTTGATCGCGACAGGAATGGTTTTCTGCGGATCTTTAGATTCACCAGCGGCTACACCAACCATCTCGGTTCCCTGGAACGAGAATCCGGCAATCATGGCAACACCAATAAGGGCCTGGAAACCACCAACAAAAGGCGCTTCACCCACGCTCCAGTTTGCAAATGCTGAAGCACCCGGTGTGAGCATGATCTTGGCAATCATCCAGATTCCGATGATGATAAAGGCAATAATCGCCAGAACTTTCACTAATGAGAAGAAGAATTCTGATTCACCAAAACCTTTTACTGTGAGAGCGTTAATCCCAAAGATCACAGCGAGGAAGATCGCACTCCAGTAAAAGCCGGGAATATCAGGGAACCAGAATTTCATAATGAACTGTACGGCAACCAGTTCAAAGGCAACGGTGATCGCCCAGTTGTACCAGTAGTTCCAGCCTAAAGCGAAACCGAAACCACCTTCTACATATTTGGTTCCGTAGGTGAAAAATGCGCCCGAGGTTGGATTATGTGTCGCAAGTTCTCCCAGACTGGTCATCAAGAAATAAATCATTACGCCAATCAGGGCATAGGCGAGAAGTGCACCACCCGGGCCTGCGCTGGCAATGGTCGCACCTGAGGCCAGGAATAAACCTGTACCGATAGACCCGCCAATCGCGATCATATTGAGATGACGAGCACCAAGCTTACGCTGCAGCTGCACGCTGTTCTGAGTTTCGCTCATCATGATTCCTTAGCATTTTTTTGAGTGCTGGCGAAGAGCACTTTAAAACCTTGTTGATCAGTTTTGACTGTACATTGGCCAAAACTTTGTTCAATTAAAATTGGATAATTTAAGAAGCGGTTTGCCACAATCCACAATTCACCGCCAGACTTGAGATGACGACGCGAAGTCTTACATAGAGTTTCGCTAGCCGCATAGTTGGTTTGGATTCCCTGATGGAAAGGGGGATTGCTGACAATGGCATGTAAAAAGAGCGGTGCATCTTCAATACCTGACACAGCTTTAATTTCCAGCTGCTGAGGACTGAGCTGATTTTTCTCAAATGTCATTTGAGTAGAAGCCAAGGCAAAGGCATCTACGTCCAGAGCAAAAATACGGTTCTCAGGATTCAGTTTGGCTAAATAAGCACTGATCACACCTGCGCCACAGCCAAAGTCGGCAATCTTGCCTGAAGTCACTTGAGATAAATAGGGTAAGAACACCGCTGTTCCTACATCCAGATGATCCTGACTGAATACACCTGGAAGTGCACAAATCTGCAAATCACCTTTTGGTGTCGCCACTGTATAGGTCTGTGCCCAATCTGCCAACGCTTTTGCTTCGACCGTGTAGTCTAGAGTCAATTGCCACAATTGGCAATGTCGTGCGCTGTCGAGCTTGATGAGTTTACCATAAGCCTGTAGCTGCTTTGCTGCACGCTCTACACCACCTTTCTTTTCACCCACCAGGAAGACACTGCTGCCTTGTTTTAATCGGGCTGCAATATTGTGAATCAGATAATTCAATAATTCTTTTGATTTAGGTACGAAAATAACTGCCTGATCAAATTCTTGATCAGGAAATTCTACACCGAAATGAACCTGGGCCTGCTGTGACTGGAAATACTGAAAATCATTATAATTCCATGTCCAAACAAAGGGCTGGATAGATTCACCACATTCAGCAAGAAGCTCATCGGTCGGGGCATTCACCAGCAATACGCGACCAGACAAATAATCATATTGTCTTAATAAAACTTCGCTTTTAGGATCCATAGATCTCTCTCCAATAGAAAAAACACTGTCCGAGTCCAACTCAGACAGTGTTCTTTGGACATGAAATTACTTCTTTACTTCAGGAAGTACAATATTCAATACGAGGGCTGCAATACCACCTGTCGCAACACCGGAACTAAAGATGTTACGGAATAATTCAGGAAGATGTTCCAGAATCTGAGGCACTTGCGCAACACCCAAGCCAAGTGCAAGTGAGATTGCAATGATCAGCAGGGCACGACGGTCCAAGTGAATACCAGACAGGATATTAATCCCAGATGCAGCGACTGCACCGAACATCACCATCACTGCGCCACCAAGCACAGCCTGAGGAACGGCCTGAATCACACCGGCTACTGCTGGAAGTAGACCTAGAATCACAAGGAGTGCTGCGATCCAGATCCCGACATAACGGCTAGCTACACCAGTCAATTGAATCACACCATTATTTTGTGCGAAAACTGAGCTCGGGAAGGTATTAAATAATCCTGCAAGCAGGGAGTTGGCACCATTTACCAATACACCGCCTTTAATGCGATTCATCCAGGTTTGACCATCCACTGGCTGATTCGATAATTTTGATGTGGCTGTAATATCACCAATGGCTTCCAGTGAAGTCACCAGGTAAATGAATGACATTGGAATGAATAAGCTCCAAGAGAAGCTTAAACCAAAATGCATTGGGGTTGGAATCTGAACCAGAGGTGCATCTTTTAAACCATCAAAGTTGAGATGACCCATAAAGCCGGCAAGGATATAACCCACAACCAGTGCAATCAGAATTGCTGAGCTTTTTACCCAAGTGATGCGTACACGGTTCAGTAAAATAATTAATGCCAGAACGGTACATGACATGATCAGGTTATCTGCATTGGCGAAAGTTTTGTCGCCCATGGCTTGATAACCACCACCCATGCTGATCAGACCTTCTTTAATCAAGGTTAAACCAATCAATAGAACTACAATACCCGTTACTAGTGGAGTAATGAGTTTCTTCACCCACGGTAAAATGCGTGACACGCCCATTTCAATAAATGAACCTGCAATCACTACACCAAAGATCGAAGCCATCACCGCTTCTACCGGTGTGCCTGCAGCGACCATCGCTGAACCGATCCCGATGATCGGGCCAATAAAGTTAAAACTTGTACCCTGAACAATCAGCAAGCCTGCACCAAAGGGACCTACTTTCTTGGATTGTAAGAAAGTCGCAATCCCCGAAATCACCAAAGACATGGATAAGATCATGTTAGTGTCTTCTCTGGAGACTCCCAGCGCCAGACAAATGAGCAGGCCAGGGGTCACAATTGGGACAATAATGGCCAATAAATGCTGGAATGCGGCTAAAAATGCGATAAACGGTTTAGGATGATCTTCAAGGCCGTACACAAGGTCAAGTTGATCTTTAGAAGGAGGAGATTGATTAAAATCAGACATGTGTCAATGCAAATTAAGGCTGGGTGGCGCTATTCTAATCGAGTTACACGTCATTACAAAAGTAATTGGAAAAAAAATTGACGCTCTCTACAAACAGTCACTGTCAAAAGTTTGTATTTTTCTGTATAATTTGCCCTCAAATTTAAAACGTATCGAATTTACATGTCAGATATTAAAACTCTCCGTAACATTGCCATTATCGCGCACGTCGACCATGGTAAAACCACTCTTGTAGACAAACTTTTGCAACAATCAGGTGCTCTCGGTGATCGCGCGGGTGAGATCGAGCGTGTCATGGATTCGAATGCGTTAGAATCTGAACGTGGTATTACCATTCTTGCAAAAAACACTGCAATCAAGTGGTTAGATAAACGTACAGATACAGAATACCGTATTAACATCGTGGACACCCCGGGACACGCCGACTTCGGTGGTGAAGTTGAACGTGTAATGTCGATGGTTGACTGCGTACTGCTTCTTGTAGACTCACAAGAAGGTCCTATGCCACAAACTCGTTTCGTAACGCAAAAAGCGTTCGCGCGTGGTTTGAAACCAATCGTAATTATCAATAAAGTTGATAAACCAAGTGCGCGTCCAGACTGGGTAATCGATCAAGTATTCGACCTGTTCGACAACCTTGGCGGTACTGACGAACAGTTAGACTTCCCAGTAGTTTATGCTTCTGGTCTTCGTGGTGTTGCTGGTCCTTCTCCAGAAGAACTTGCTGATGACATGACTCCATTGTTCCAAACAATCGTAGACATCGTTGAGCCACCAGCAGTTGACGTTGACGGTCCATTCCAGATGCAAATTTCATCTTTGGACTATAACAGCTTCGTAGGTGTAATCGGTGTTGGTCGTATCCAGCGCGGTTCTGTAAAACTGAACACTCCTGTGACTGTGATCGACAAAGAAGGCAAAACCCGTAACGGCCGTATCTTGAAAATCATGGGTTACCATGGTCTAGAACGTGTTGACATTGAAGAAGCTTCTGCAGGTGATATCGTTTGTGTAACTGGTATCGATGCACTGAACATTTCAGATACAATCTGTGATCCTAAAAATGTTGAAGCGCTTCCAGCACTTTCTGTAGATGAACCGACTGTGTCTATGACTTTCCAGGTGAACAACTCCCCGTTCGCTGGTAAAGAAGGTAAATTCGTAACTTCACGTAATATCCGTGAGCGTCTTGACCGAGAATTGATCCACAACGTAGCACTTCGTGTTGAAGATACTGACAGTCCTGATCGTTTTAAAGTATCTGGTCGTGGTGAGCTTCACCTTTCTGTACTGATCGAAAACATGCGTCGTGAAGGCTTCGAGCTTGGTGTATCACGTCCGCAAGTGATCATGAAAGAAATCGACGGTCAAATGCAAGAACCGTACGAAAACGTAACGTTTGACGTTGAAGAACAGCACCAAGGTTCTGTAATGGAACAAATGGGTCACCGTAAAGGCGAAATGACCAATATGGAAGTTGACGGTAAAGGCCGTATCCGTATTGAAGCAACTGTTCCTTCACGTGGCTTGATCGGTTTCCGTTCTGAATTCATGACCATGACTTCTGGTACTGGTATTATGACTTCAAGCTTCTCGCACTACGGTCCTGCTAAACAAGGTACTGTTGCGAAACGTCAAAACGGTGTACTGATTTCTATGGTTCAAGGTACTTGTCTGGGCTATGCACTGTTCACACTTCAAGACCGTGGTCGACTGTTTGCTAAACCACAGTTAGAAGTTTATGAAGGTATGATCGTAGGTATCAACTCACGTTCTGACGACATGGTGGTTAACCCAACTAAAGCGAAACAGTTAACTAACGTACGTGCGTCTGGTACTGATGAAGCATTGACTCTTGTTCCAAACCTTGAATACACGCTAGAACAAGCGCTTGAATTCATTGAAGATGACGAGCTAGTTGAAGTAACACCTAAGTCAATCCGTATCCGTAAACGTTACCTGACTGAAAACGAACGTAAACGTAACCGTTCTAAATAAGACTAGTCACTCGTACGAAAAAAGCCGCTGAATCAGTTCAGCGGCTTTTTTATTGGGTAGAAATTACATACACTTAATAAATTAGTTTTAAATAGAAATCCCTAACTAATGTATAATCCATCACAAAATTGCATAAAAATACTGGTGACTTTATGAGCATTATTCAAGAATTTAAAGAATTTGCGGTAAAAGGCAATGTCATGGATCTCGCAGTGGGCGTGATCATTGGCGGTGCTTTCGGTAAAATTATCGATTCTATGGTGAAAGACATCATCATGCCTGTCGTGAGTTGGATCTTGGGTGGTGATGTTGATTACTCTAACTGGTTTGTCGTATTAGGTGATAATCCAAATAATGTGACCAATCTGGCTGCGGCACAGGCGGCAGGTCTAAATGTCTTTGCTTATGGTAATTTCCTGACCATTCTCATTAATTTCCTGTTATTGGCATGGGTGGTGTTCTGGTTGGTGAAACTGATGAACAAACTACGCCGTAAACAAGAAGCAGAACCAGAGCCAGAAGCTACTCCGGAAGATATTGCATTATTACGTGAAATCCGTGACGAGCTAAAAAAACGTCCTGAAGCTTAAGCTTTTCGAGTAAATAAAAAACGGCGCTGAGTGCGCCGTTTTTTATTGAATCCCTCCTTGCGAAGCAGTGCTTCTCACCTTTTTCAAAGGGGGACTCCTCCCTTTCTTAAATGGAGGTTAGGAGGGATTTATAAAATTAAAAATCCATCCGAAACTTGATTTCTACCAGATGAAAACCAAACTGACTTTTGACTGGGCCATGTAGAACATGTTCTGCAGCAGTAAAAACCAGTTTATCAATCACTGGAACGAGTTGGCCTTTTTTTACTTCACCGAGTTCACCACCACGTTTGGCAGAGTTACAGGTCGAATATTGTTTGGCAATTTTGGAAAAATCTGCACCTGCCAGAATCTTTTTCTTAAGCTGTTCGGCAGTATCTTTATCCTTAACCAGAATATGACGGACAATCGCGGTCTTCATGATTTCTTACCTCGTACAGCAACCATACGCTTAGGTGAAAGCTTGACCTTTTTTAGCGGCTGGCATTCAGGACAATAAACTGATGCACGCTGGCCGAGCTTGATATTTTGCAGTGTCGTTTCGCAGTTCACGCACATTTCTCCTGCACGGCCATAAGCCAGCAGCGTCTGCTGAAAATAACCATTTTCTCCCATGGCATTGGTATAGTCGCGTAAAGTAGAACCACCTAAGTCAATCGCCTGTTTCAAAATACGCTTAATCTCAACCACCAGTTTTTCAATCTGTTCGAAACTCAAACTTGAGGCTGGCTGGGCCGGATGAATACCCATATTGAACAGGCTTTCAGTTGCATAGATATTGCCTACGCCGACCACGACATGGTTATCCATAATTGCAACTTTGGTGCCAACGTTTTTATTTTTTAGTTTTTCAAATAGATATTCGGCATTAAAAGCATCGCTTAATGGCTCCGGCCCAAGCGTATCAATCAGTTTGCTTTGTGATTGAGCATTTAACCAGAGAATACAGCCGAAACGGCGCGGGTCATGGTAACGCAGCTGGATCTCTTCAAACTGAATAATCAGATGATCATGCTTGCGCAATTCTTCATTGGTTTCACACAAGCGAAAGCTGCCTGACATACCCAGATGCCAGAGCATCGTATCCTGTTCAAATTGCGCCAAAATATATTTGGAGCGACGCGTAAGCTGAATCAGGCGTTGTCCTTGCAGACGCGCGAGATCATCAGGAATTGGCCAACGTAAACTAGGCTGACGCACTTCAACTTTTAGCACTTGCTGATTAAGAAGGGGAAGGAGGCTGGTTTTGGTGGTTTCAACTTCGGGTAATTCAGGCATAACACTTAGCAGCTAATATCATGAGGCTAATATTGGGCGTTTTAAGTCTGAATGCAAGTCCTGTTTGAATAGAAGTTATGAGCAGGGCATTCAAAAATATTTTAACAATTGGTTAAAAAATAAACTTTAATATTGAGATGGTTTTAGATTCAAATAATAAAAACAGGAAATATATTGGTTGATTTTTAGTATTTAACTTACTGAAAAATATAAAATATGTAAATTTATTGTTATATAAAATATCTTTTCTTATAACTTAAAGTTTTACTAATAATAAAAAAAATGCTGAGTTTTTAAGTGAAAAGTTATGTAACGTTCTGTATCAAGTCACACAGGGCATGCATCAGGTTGCGTTTACTCTCTCTATATGTTTAGGTTTTATATGAAAAAGTTAAGTCTAGCTTTATTGCCATTGATGGCAGCCATGACCTCTGCGCAGGCTGAGTCTGCATTTGATTCTCAAGGGCAGTACCTATTAGGCGACTGGAATGGAAAACGTACTGAACTTGCTCAACAAGGCATCAAGTTTGAAGCAAACTTGCTGACAGATACAGCGTATCTGGCTGATGGCGGCCGTAATGAAGGAGCTGATCCTTTAACTTCAGCACAGTTATGGTTAGGTACACAGTTAGACATGGAAAAACTGGCTGGCTGGGATGGCGTAACTGTTCGTGCAGTTGCGACTGCGCGTCAGGGACAAAGTACATCGGTACGTGATTTACAAGGTGATGCAGCTCAATGGGCCAATGTTCAAGGAACATTTGGTCGTGGTAATCAGGACAGCCGTTTAACCGAACTTTCAATTGAAAAGAACTATAAGGAACAAGGCCTGAGTATTAAAGCTGGTCGTCTGGGTCTGGGTATGGACTTCAACGTGATGGCTTGTGATTTTGCCAGTACAGCATTTTGTGCTGCGCAGATGGGCAAATGGCAAGGCAATATCTGGATGAATACCCCAGTCGCACAATGGGGTGCACGTGTAAAACAGCAGCTAAACCCTGACGTTGCTGTACAAGTCGGTGTTTATGAATTTAATCCAGATAACGGCAATGGTGCTAAAGAAGGTCACGGCTGGAGTCTTGATACCGACAATGCTGATGGCGTGACGATTCCTGCAGAAGTAATCTGGACACCAAAATCATTAGTAAATGGTTTGCCTGGCAGCTATCGTGTAGGCGGTATGTATAACACTGCTGATGATGTGGCCAACCAGAAAGATGTTGCGACAGGTGAAGGAAAAAACCGCACCTTTGCGGGCTGGTTAGCTGTAGAGCAGCAGTTGACTTCAACAGGTAATGGCCGTCAGGGCTTACACTCATTCGCTAACTTTACCTGGCATGACCGTGATACCAATAAAGTAGATAATTCACAACAGTTGGGTCTGAAATATATTGGTCTGGTGGATAGCCAGCCAAATGATATTTTGGGTCTGGCAGTTAACCGCGTACATGTAAATGACCGCTTTGCAGATTCACGTCCAGTATATGATGCGAGTGCCGAATACAATATCGAACTCAACTACAGCTATAACGCAACAAAATGGCTGATGTTACGTCCAAACCTGCAATACGTTATAAATCCGGGGTCTAGCAACAAAGTCGATAATGCATTGGTGTTAGGTTTGACTACACGAGTGATCTTCTAAAAAGAATTTAATCACGTTATAAATAAACAGGCTCATCAGAGCCTGTTTTTTATTTTTTAGTAAAAAGTTCTGAAAAGCCACTTCACAAAAAGAGGGAATACCGCGTGTCACTACTATTTCAGTCGGTTCAGTTTGGATCATTGCAACTTAAAAATAAAATTGTGATTGCCCCGATGTGTCAGTACTCTGCAACCGTGCAAGGTGAAATCACTTACTGGCATGAACAACAATGGGCCAATTATGCCTTATCCGGTGCAGGTCTTTGCATTGTGGAAGCCACCGCTGTACAGCCTGAAGGGCGTATCAGTTATGCCGATTTAGGGCTTTGGAATGATCAGCAAGCCAGTCAGATCAAAACCTTATTGCAAAAGGTCAAGTCAATTTCTCCTATGCCTTTTGCCATACAGCTTGCACATGCAGGCCGTAAAGCTTCTACAGATAAACCTTGGGGTGGCAAAGGGCAGTTTGCCCCAGATCATGCACTCGGTTGGCAAACTGTCTCTGCCAGTGATATTCCTTTCCAGGCTCATGAACATCCACCTAAGTCTTTAAGTGTTGATGAAATCCAACAAGTGATTCAGGATTTTGCTGCCAGTGCAAAGCGAGCGGTTGAAGCAGGCTTTGAACTGATTGAACTACATGGAGCACATGGTTATTTGCTGCATCAGTTTATGTCACCGTTATCGAATCATCGTCAGGATCAATATGGCGGTTCATTTGAAAACCGTATTCGTCTGACGCTTGAAGTATTTGAAGCAATTAAAGCTGCAGTACCAGAAGGTTTTCCAATTGGTGTTCGTATCTCAGCAACAGACTGGATGGATGGCGTAGAAAGTTGGGATGTAAAATCTTCAGTTGAACTATCCAAAGCTCTGGAGAAACTGGGTGCAGTCTATATTCATGTGTCGAGTGCAGGTTTACATGTCGACCAGAAAATTGATGTGCATCCAAATTATCAGGTCCCTTTTGCTGAAGCGATTAAAAAGGACGTAAATATTCCAGTCATTGCAGTGGGTCTAATTACCGATGCACAGCAGGCAGAAGGCATACTGGAGTATAAACAGGCTGATGCGATCGCGATTGCACGTGCCTTGCTTTATGATCCACGCTGGCCTTGGCATGCTGCAGTAACGCTGGATGAAAAAATAGCAATTTCTCCACAATATTTACGTTCTGCACCGCATGGCTTAAATCAGTTGTTTGAATCGTTTTAAGGCCATTTTTTCTTAGAAAGGCTTATAATAACGCATCTCAAACAACAGGACATTTCATATGATTATTGCGGTAATTGTGCCTATATTTTTATTGTTGGCACTAGGTTACCTGAGTGTGAGATGTCAAATTCTAAAAAAAGAACAGGTTGAAATGGTAGGGGCCTTTGTCATCAAAGTGGCCTTACCGTTACTGTTCTTTCAGTTTCTAGCCTCTAAAGATCTGCATGAAATCTGGTATTTTGAATACTTTGCGATCTATACCTCTGTCACTTTATTACTTTATGGTTTCAGCTTCTGGCTGATGCGCCGTCAGTTCAAGAATACCTCTTCGCATAGTGCTGTTCTGTCCTTGGGCGCAGCGATGTCCAATACCGGATTGATTGGTACAGCAGTACTCACTTTATTGGTGGGACAGCATGCGATGACCTATACCTCATTGGTGGTCATTATTGAAAGCATGATTCTGATTCCGATGGTCTTAATCTTGGCTGCACTCGGTACCCAACATCAAGCCAATCTGGGGAGTCTTGTGAAAAGTGCTATTCTGATGCTGTTTAAGAACCCTTTATTTATGGGGGTAATGCTGGGTATGGCCTGTGCGATTTTTGAAATTCGCCTGCCAATTTATCTGGATCAGGTCTTTGCCATGATTGGACAGACTGCCTCACCTTTGGCGCTGTTCGCGATTGGTGGCGGAATCGTGGGCATGAGTCTGAAATATGTGAATCTGCAAAGCTTCTATTTGGTATTTTCTAGCAATATCCTGATGCCGATCCTGATGTATCTGGGCCTGAGTCGATTGACTCATTTAAGTCAGGAAATGATCTATGCGGGTACCTTGATCGCAGCCCTACCTATGCCAACGATTTTTGGTATGTTAGGGCAGGCGTACGGCCTCAATGAGCGGACTCTAACGCCATTATTAATGAGTACCCTTGCAGGTTTTGTGGTTGCCAGTGGACTTATTACTTTGTGGTGGAGTTAACCAAGCTGGCTTATAAATCTATAGCCCATAAAAAAGCTCCAACAGGAGCTTTTTTATTTTGATAAAATTTGATTAACTTTTTTTGGCAGGTGCTTTTTTCTGCTCGGCAATCATTTTATCCACTGCTGCTAGAGATTCTCTGGCCTTAGGAATATTTTCCTGTGCTAGGGCTGCAAAGATCTTTTTCGCTTCAGGTAGGTTTTGCGGAACAATACTACCGTTGGCAAACATATTGCCAATCGCCATCAGGGCAGGGATATAGCCTTTTTTCGCCAGATCCTGAATACTGCTCAAGCCTTGCTGGATCGGCTTTTCATTCTTGGTTTTAAAGCCGTTGCTGATGTCATATAAGGCTTTGGCATGAATGGCCGGCATATTACCCTTGCTAATAAGAGGCTGTAATTTTTTCAAAGCCTGCTGGTCAGAAGCTGTTGTTCCTTCAGCAAATAAAAGTATAGCCAGATCTACCGTCGCTTCATCAAAATTGGCTGCCGATGCGCGTTCTAGGTATTGCTTGGCTTTGCCCAAATCCTGCTTAAGACCTAAAGTACCACCAGTATAATTCTTGCCCAGTACATAGTTGGCCACCGGATAACCTTTGCTGGCAGCCTGTTCATATAGTTGGATGGCCTTTTTTTCATCCTTGGCCGTGCCTTGGCCAGTTTGCGTTAAATAGCCTAAGTTATATATGGCTTGTGCATTTCCCTGGCTGGCCAATTTGCTTAAAGCATCGTAGGCACCCTTGAAATTCTTAGCATTCACCATCTCTTCAATTTTGGCAAATTGAGGATCAACTGGGGCATTTGAAGTGGTTGCGAGGGCAAATTGGCTGGACACAGCAAGAATTGCAGCAAGTACTAATTTTTTCATTGTTCCGATAACCTTAATTTTTCTAACACCTAATTCCATGGTGCGATTTTTGTCGTTTTCATCTACATCATAAGACGATTTCAGGCTTTGTAAATACTGAATATGTGACTAATTACAAATTATTTGAGAATCATAAAGGAGATGAATCAATAAAAGCGTGCTCGGTTTAAGGTGTGTTTTATTTAGTCAATCTTTGTCTATTTAATTGTTTAGCCTAATAAAAATAAAAAAGCCAGAATTGAATTCTGGCTTTTGCATCAAGAGAACAGTTAGTTATTGTGGACGTGCTACATCACCACTTAAAGCTTCAGGTAATTCCAGAACTTGTACATCCAGCTCAGCCAATGCTTCAGGTTTGGCAACCACTAAAGCCTGATAACCCTGATCTGTACCAATACTATTGACCACTTCGATGTCATTGTGCAGCTTGGTCGCAACAGCAGGTGCTTCACCTGTACCTTTAATCAAATGCAACCAGTGTTTTGGCTTAGCTTTAAACCATAAACGTGCAATCACTTCCTGACCCAGATAACAGCCTTTGTCATAGTGAATGCCTTCACGTTGATGCAGACGCAATTCCTGTGGCTGGAACAGGGTCGCAGTAGCTGCCTGAATCCAGGCCTGACCTGAGGTAATGGCTTGCTGTTGCCAAAGGATAATATCCGTTTCAGTTTCAAAAAAATCAGTCTGGATATCATTGATAACTGGATAAACCGGGCCAACCTGTTCCAGTTTCATTTTTGAAAAAGCGCCAAACTTTTTAATATGGCTGGCCAGTTCTGCTGCCTGATCTTCAGGGCTGACAATTTCAAAGCTTTGCGGATTAATTTTTTTCAACCAGATACCGAACTGGATACGTCCTTTCAAGCTACAGATCGCTGTATAGCGAGTCAGGTTTTCAGCCAGTGTTTCGACATTTAAAGTGACTTGACCCTGAAGGAATTTTTGCGCATCTACTCCATTCAGCGTAAATAAGGTAAAAGCAGGAGATGTTGCCATGATCAGCCTCAGTTTGAATACTCAAAATCAATCAAGCTATTGTGCAGCAAGCATTTAATAGAGGCAAACAAAAAAGCCAACAATCGGGATCGTTGGCCTTTTCAGGAGTGTCTAATTAGTGATGATGAGATGAGGTTGGCAGAGGTGAATCACAAGGGAATTTGCCTCCACAGACCCGCACCGTTTCCATCATGCCCTGATCTTCATGATCGAGGATATGACAGTGCTGTACAAAATCGCCTTCAAATTTCTTGTAGTGGCTTCGAAGAATAAATTTATAGTTCGCTTTGATAAACAGGGTATCCTTGAATTGTCCTTTCATGCCACGATATTGCACATCATCTGTATCATTATCATCAGGTGCTAATTCACTCACATCTACTTCTTTGGATTCGCCATTAGAACCAGTGACAGTTTTTAAGATTTTAACAATCTGGAATGGATTAACATGAATATGGAAAGGGTGGCCACCAAAAGCTTCGGTCGTCAGTTCCCATTCATCCGTCTGCCCAATTTGTAACTGACGTACATATTCACGATCCGGATCTTTGGCATGTGTCCGACCGACTGATCCTTCGCCATCAAATGCATCTCCAAAACTGAGTAAGTCACCATTTTCTTTATGGCGGAAGCCAAATTTAAGGCCATTTGCGAAAGCCAGTTCAAATTTACTGTACTGTTTTGGTCTGGAAGCGACCAGCTTGTCAATTGCCGGAGTCATCAATGACGGATGATCAGTAAAGGCAGTAAGATCAAGTTTGGATAACTGAGTCTGAATTTCTTTGCTTAAACCAATTTTTTTAGCTCGCTCTTGTAGGAACTGGGCAGGAGTCTGTGCTTTTGTCTTACTTGCCTGTACATTGACCCATCCCAGTAGTTGAGCATTGAAAGGATGGTTCGGAGCTAGTTGAGGAGTAATTTGACCCGTTGGGATCGGTGCATTCACTTCATCCTCAATATTTAATTTGGAGTCATAAATGCAGTATTTGTTGGTGGTTGGGAAGGTGACCATTGCATCATGACGATAACCAGGCTGGAACACAGACAGTGTTCTGCGCTGTACCTGAGTCATGGTCAAACCATCTTGAGCAATCGTATAAACCGGTAAGCTTTTTAAACTTTCATTAAACTCTTTTGGATCTGCTTCCTGATATGCCAGACAGGCTTTAAGGGTGTCTGCGGCGCTAAATTTACTGGAGTTTGGCAGTTCTTTAATAATCAAACCAATGGTGTCGCGTACACCACCATGAATCATGCGCCAGCGATTAAATGCATTCTGTTCAACTTTAATCTCTCCTAAAACTTTACCATTGATAGACGTATAAAAGTTCTGGCCGGCCCAAGAGCTAGGATTAGCGATATCTGTATAATCTTCCAGTAATCCTAAGCCTTTACCTTCGCAATTGTTAGGAATATCGAATTTTACATCCGGGTCAGGGTTAGAGCATCGATATTGAATTTGCTGGAACAACAGGATTTTTTCATTTGGATAGCTATTTTTTTCTTTCCATAAAATGTCCATATCGCCTGTTTCAGTAACTTTGCCATTTTTTACTTTTGGCGTTCTTGAGCCTTCTACAATTAATGGGCCTGCCATACCGCTCGATACCTGAATAGCCGTTGAGCCATGCAGATGGGCATGATACCAGTAGGTTCCTGCCGGATGATTCGGCTCCATTTTGTACTGATAGTCAAATTTTTCCTGAGGTTTAAATTTCAGGAAAACATTATCGCTGTTGCCTTGAGGGCTTACCCAGAAGCCATGGGTATGCAAGTTAGTAGTATTAAAGCAATGTGGATCGTTCACATTATCCACTTTGTCTGGGCAGGTGGCTTTCTGTTCAGGTGGAAGCTGGTTATTTAGGTTAATTTTCAGGGTTTCACCTTGTTTGACCCGGATTTGTGGACCAACTAAAAGGTCTTCAACAGACTCTCCAGCATTTTTCTTGTTAAACAAGCTGGCATTAGTGAGATAACCTCTGACGAACAGTTGATCCCAGGTACTATTTCTCGGATTGTAAATCTTTCCGGTTTTATAAGCGACGATCAGTTCATGGGTGCCTTTGGAATTTTTTTGCAATAGTGGCGGATTGCTAATCAATGTATCAGGTGTTGTTGGAGAAGGTTGTGGGTTGTTGGGATTATTGGGAGTGGTTGGTGGGTTAGGGTTATTGGGAGTTGGCGGTTTAGGATTGGAAGGATTTTTACCTCCATTCCAGCTTGCTGCCAGTACAGCGATCACTGCAGCAACGATACCAATAATGGCGAGTTGTATCATTGTAATCACCCTTATGTGCTTTTGTGATAAGTGTTGTTGTGAAGTAATTCGAGGGTAGATTTACAAAGTTGAGATACAGACTGTTATCACCAAATTAGGGGGAGGGCGACAGATGGTAGGCTGAAATGACGTGTATAAAGTATTTTAGAAAGGAATGTACTTCATAAGCCCCTGTTTATGCATAAATGCCTTATAAATATTTAACGTATTTCTAAAATTGTAAGAAAGTCTTAAAAAATATATGGAATTGAGAATGTAACTTATTTCGGGTTATGTCTTAACCTGAAAAAATGATTTTTTCGCCTAAACTCATCGAGCCATATCTGCAATGAAATTTACTATTTCTGGTTAAGAGCTACGCTTAACACTGAAATAGAAAACATAGATTCAGCTTTTTATTAAATGAGCTATTTCTAAAATTGAAAGATTCTAAGCTTTAATTTCATATGAAATTTATCCTTAAACTCATTCCAAGAAATTGATTATTTTTCATACTTTTATCAACATCTCATACTAAAGAATGAGACAGATTTAGGCCTATTTTTCAGAAAAAATGCAATTTAGAGTCAAAATTCTAAAGTATGAGTTATAAATTTCGGTAAAAATACCATTTTTAGTATTTAAGCTTTTGAAAATCATAAGATTTGGGAAATGGACTTTCGACAGCGTACAATGCCTTTATTAAAAAACAAGTCATCAAGATATTTTGATGAATAAAAAGAGTAATGAAAGAGGGCAGGCAAGCTATGAACAATAACTACCGGAAACCGCTGCAAGGTACCCAGCTGGAATATTATGACGTGCGACAAGCCGTAGAAGATATTCAGCCAGGCACATATGCCAAACTTCCTTATACATCTAAAGTGCTGGCCGAGCAGCTGGTACGCCGTTGCGAGCCTACGATTTTAGAACAGTCTTTACGCCAATTGATTGAGCGTAAACAGGAACATGATTTTCCTTGGTATCCGGCGCGTGTAGTGTGTCATGACATCTTAGGGCAAACAGCACTGGTCGATCTTGCCGGTCTGCGTGATGCGATTGCCGATCAGGGCGGTGATCCCTCTAAAGTTAATCCAGTGGTTCCAACCCAGCTGATTGTCGATCACTCATTAGCAGTAGAATACGGCGGCTTTGACCCAGATGCATTTGAGAAAAACCGTGCAGTAGAAGACCGCCGTAATGAAGACCGTTTCCATTTTATTGAATGGACCAAAACTGCGTTCGAAAATGTCGATGTGATTCCTGCTGGTAATGGCATCATGCACCAGATCAATCTGGAAAAAATGTCACCGGTGATTCAGAACCGTGATGGCGTGGCATGCCCAGATACTTGTGTCGGCACAGACTCTCATACCCCACATACCGATGCATTGGGTGTGATTTCTGTTGGTGTGGGTGGTCTGGAAGCTGAAAATGTGATGCTGGGCCGTGCATCGTGGATGCGTCTGCCGGACATTATCGGTGTCGAACTGGTAGGACAACGTCAGCCGGGCATTACCGCAACCGATATCGTACTGGCTTTAACTGAATTCCTGCGTAAGGAACGTGTGGTTGGTGCTTATCTGGAATTCTTCGGTGAAGGCGCAGACAGCATGTCAGTCGGTGACCGTGCCACGATTTCCAATATGACACCGGAATATGGCGCAACTGCGGCCATGTTCTATATCGATCAAAACACCATCGATTATTTGACTCTGACTGGTCGTGAATCTGAACAGGTTAAACTGGTTGAAACCTATGCGAAAGAGATTGGTCTGTGGTCATCAGAAATGACGCAGGCAGAATATCCGCGTGTACTGCGTTTTGACTTGTCTACCGTAACTCGTAACATAGCGGGTCCATCGAATCCGCATGCACGTGTATCAACATCTGACCTGAAAGAAAAAGGCATTGCAGGTGTGGTAGAAAACCGTACTGATGGCTTAATGCCAGATGGTGCAATCATCATCGCGGCGATTACCTCGTGTACCAATACGTCTAACCCGCGTAATACCGTGGCAGCAGGTTTGTTGGCACGTAAGGCCAATGAGCTTGGCCTGGTGCGTAAACCTTGGGTGAAATCTTCTTTTGCTCCGGGTTCTAAAGCGGCTGCATTGTACTTGGAAGAGGCAGGTGTACTGAAGGATCTGGAAAAACTAGGCTTTGGTATCGTGGCGTATGCATGTACCACCTGTAACGGCATGTCGGGTGCGCTTGATCCGAAAATTCAGCAGGAAATTATAGACCGTGACCTGTACGCGACAGCGGTATTGTCTGGTAACCGTAACTTCGATGGCCGTATCCATCCTTATGCGAAGCAAGCCTTCTTGGCATCTCCACCGCTTGTTGTGGCTTATGCGATTGCCGGTACGATCCGCTTTGACATCGAGAAAGATGCCCTAGGCACAGACAAAGATGGCAATCCGATTTACTTGAAAGACATCTGGCCATCGGATGAAGAAATTGATGCTTTGGTGAAAGAGTCCGTGAAGCCAGAACAGTTCAAGAAAGTTTATATTCCGATGTTTGATCTAGGTGAGCGTGAGAAAGCTGCAAGTCCGCTGTATGACTGGCGTCCGCAAAGTACCTATATCCGCCGTCCGCCATATTGGGAAGGAGCTTTGGCTGCACCACGTACCCTTGCGAATATGCGTCCTTTAGCAATCCTTGGCGATAACATCACTACCGATCATTTATCTCCATCAAACGCGATTGTGTTGGATTCAGCAGCGGGTCAATATCTGGCGAAAATGGGTGTGCCTGAGGAAGACTTCAACTCTTATGCAACGCACCGTGGCGATCACCTGACTGCACAGCGTGCAACTCTAGCAAATCCAAAGCTGTATAACGAAATGGTGGTACGTTCTGACGGCACCATCAAACAAGGTTCTAAAGCGCGTGTAGAGCCGGAAGGTGAAGTGATGCGTATGTGGGAAGCGATTGAAACCTACATGAACCGTAAGCAACCGCTCATCATTGTTGCAGGTAAAGATTATGGTCAGGGTTCAAGCCGTGATTGGGCAGCAAAAGGTGTGCGTCTGGCAGGTGTAGAAGCGATTGTGGCTGAAGGTTTTGAGCGTATTCACCGGACAAACTTGGTCGGTATGGGTGTTCTTCCGCTTGAGTTTAAGCCGGGTACAGATCGTAAAACTTTGAAGCTGGATGGTACTGAACTGTATAGCGTAATTGGTAATATTGCGCCTCGTTCGACTTTAATTCTGGTGATTGAGCGTGCGACTGAAGATGGTAAGAAACAGACCATTGAAGTGCCGGTAACTTGCCGTCTGGATACTGAAGAAGAAGTTTCTGTCTATGAAGCGGGTGGAGTATTACAACGTTTTGCACAGGATTTCTTGGAAGGTTCAATTGCTTAAAATTTAAAACTAAAGTTGTTGTAATTGTTCAATAAAAGCCCTACTTTAGAGTGGGGCTTTTTTATAAGTATATACAATGAAAATATTAAAAGATGATCTAGAGTTTTTATCTAAATTAGCAAATGAGTTTTTTGCACAAGAGGATATAGTGTATAAACTTAATAAGTTTTCAGAGAATAAAATTAGTGGATGGGAAATATGGTTACAAGTAGAGTTTGCGATTTTTTTATTTAGTCATCCTGATGTTTCTGAAATTGAAAGAGAAAAAAGATATGAGTTAGACAAGCGAAGGTCAAAAGATAAATATATTTGCTCAATAGATTTTATGATTCGTCAAAAATACAAACAGTCTTCGATTCCATTGGAAATTAAACAACATGAGAATGCATCCAATTGTATTCGCTATATGCTTAAAGACATTGAAAAATATGAAAAAATAAAAGAATCTAAAGCTAGTACTGGAAGATCCTTATGGTGTTTAGGATTACATCCTACAGTTGAGGAGGATTATTTATCTAAATTAATTAATGAAAATAAATTTAGAGAAATTTATCCAGAATTAGTTTTTTCTAAATCTATTAAAGGAACAAATTTCAGTTTTACTCTTATTTAAGTATAAATATTTATATTTAGAATGAAAAAGTGTGAGGTATGATCGTGCTTTTACAGCTTTTTAAAAAGGTCTAATTGTTTAATATTAAAAGATAAAGATAATTGAATTTGGTTGAAAAAGACCCTACTGTTAAGTAGGGTCTTTTACTGAGAAAATGATGTCTTTATTAAGAGAAATTCAAAGCGAAGCAGTTAGTCCTACAACTAAAGTTTCTGCTTTGCTACGAAAATGTAAAATTTTGGCCTATCGCCTAGGAAATGAAAATTTCAAAAAGTGGGTGGATTCTGAACTAAATGGATATGCAGAAACAGAGATATTGCCTAAATATAGAATTTTGTCTGTGATCTCTCAGGGACATTTTAATGGCTCTTTTGGATCTAGGCTTAGGAATGCTGATATCACATCAGGATGTTTTCCACCTGAATTTAGGAATGATTTAACAACTTCATACTTACTGGACCCTATAGCTGAATTAGAATCTCTAATAGATAAAGATTCTACGAATAAGATACTGCAGCAACCTTGGAGTCCAGATTTTATAGCTAAGTTCGCATATGTTATTTATCAAAATATGGTGTGTATTAAAGCATGGAAGTCGATTTCTTCAACTCAGATAGAAGGAGTTCTTGATATTGTAAAAACAAGAATCTTGAGTTTTGTATTAGAAATCGAAGCTCTGGATCCTGACGCTGGTGAAGCTGCTTTAAATTCCAACCCAATCCCACAAGAACAAGTTAGTCAAATTTTTAATATTAATATTTCTGGCAATGTTCAAAACTTAGCTTCAGGAAATCATCACAGCACTATCCACCAAGAAATTAATAACTCTCAAATTCCTGAAGAGTTTCTAAATTTATTAAGCACGTTGAGAAAATCTGAAATCGAGGAAGAGTTAGTTAGCGATCTAGAACTAAGAATTGAAAAATTAGGAACCTCAATTGGAACACCAGAATATACTTCCTAATATGGTGAGCTAATGAGTTTTCTCTCTAATCATGTCACTATATATACTTTTTTAGCTCCATTTATTCCAATGCTATCAAGCTATTTATCATAGAAAGTGAAAGTGATTAAGCACAGCGACGAAATATTATTAAATCACAAATAAAAATATCGCTTAGCTTTAACGACACTATCATTTACAAAAATGGACAATAGACATTCATCACAATAGAGTTATACTGCTTAGACCATTTTCTAAAACAACGGAGA
The DNA here is from genome assembly GCF_000804305.1 of Acinetobacter sp. YZS-X1-1. Taxonomy (NCBI): domain Bacteria; kingdom Pseudomonadati; phylum Pseudomonadota; class Gammaproteobacteria; order Moraxellales; family Moraxellaceae; genus Acinetobacter; species Acinetobacter sp. YZS-X1-1. Next base: position 56,379 of record NZ_JWHB01000020.1, read on the forward strand.
ACAAAGATGGTTACAGCTGGCTCAAAACCGGGAACAGGTTTCTATTTTTGTATTCAATGCGGACATCGCGTCTTCTTAGAAATTGGTACAGACCGACTACCACCGTGTACCAAATGCCTCGGCACCCAATATAACGATAAGGTTGCCTAAGCACACGATATTCAAAACAGAAGATCCTGTTTTAAATAAAAGCCCTATCACCCGATAGGGCTTTTTTGTTAGCGTATAATTTACATCATAAAAATGGCTAAATCTCAAGGATAACCAGCATGGAAACAATCCTCGGTTTATGTATCGGTATCGGCTTGAGTGCAGCCTGTGGTTTCCGTGTTTTTGTGCCTTTACTGGTGATGAGTATTGCTGCATTGATGGGCTGGTTTGAACCGATGACCGGTTTTGAATGGCTGGCCATGCCGGCAGTTTGTCTGGCTTTAGCCATCGCGACCCTCTGTGAAATCGCTGCGTATTATATTCCCTGGGTGGACAATGCCATCGATACGATTGCAACGCCTGCAGCCATGCTGGCCGGAACCTTGATAACGATGGCTGCCAGCAGTGGAGAAATGTCCCAGTTTGCAGCTTGGGCCGCAGCGATTATTGTCGGTGGCGGAACAGCTGGGGCTGTGCAAATGAGCAGTGTTGCAGCACGCGGACTATCAACTACCACCACGGGCGGTGTTGCGAATCCGGTACTCTCAACCGGAGAGTGGATCGGGGCTATTCTGTTATCCATTCTGTCATTGCTTTTGCCAGTGCTAGCTGCCTTGCTGGTTGTAATGCTAGCCATCATGGCAATTCGCTGGATACGTCTAAAAAAGAAAAACAAGCTAGAAAATTCCGCCTTATAAAAGTCAGATAAATAAATATTTATCACTAATTTTTAATGAAATATTTGCTTAAAGAAAGGTCCTTATCTTGTTTATGAAATTGCTTGATTTTTATTCAATAAAGACATAATTTCTGTATGGTTTTATTTGTGGTTGAACTTTATAAAAACAATATTAGGGGAACTGTAAATGATTAAATTTATTGTAGATGAACAAGAGTCTGCCCAAGGCGTGCACTATATTCATAACGCAACACGAGGCTATGAAAACCTGCCAGAATTTGATAACCAGATTCTGATTGGATATTTTGCTAATTATGATCTGGCTTATAAACGGGCAAGAATGAACTGGCCGAGAGAGAAAGTAGAGGGCTGTCATAAGTGCTGTACAGAATGAGATTCATAGACATATTGGGCGTCATTTAAAACCTGCTATACAGTGGGTTTTATCATTTATTCTGTTTGAAAATTGATCAATTCGACCCCATATAAAATTATAGATTTATCATGTTTAGGGCTGCTCAATTGCAACATTATCTTGATCTCAATCATGACTCGGGTGTGGCCAATTATGAGATTGGCAATGAGTTTATTCGGGTTCAATTCAAGAAAACTTCGAAAGTGTATACCTATAGTTATAGCAGTGCAGGTTATCAGCATGTGGAAAATATGAAACAGCTGGCCCAGTATGGTGATGGCTTAAATGCCTATATCAATCATCATACCCGTCATCTGTTTGTACGCTAAAAAGTGATCGCTGAGAGTGAGAACTGAAACTTTTAGCTCAAAATATTTAAACCATTCCCCTTTAGATTACAGATACAAATCAGTAATTCCTGAAGATTTGATTGATCTGTTAACTTAATGATAGATGGCTCTACAGGCAGGGAATCACTATGGACCTCGATTTCTGGTGTCGGTTTTTACTTTATACATTGGCTTTGAATTACAGCATTTTAATGCTCTGGTTCTTGCTCATTGTCTTTTTACGAGACTGGGTAAAACGATTGCATAGTCGATGGTTTCAGCTTTCAGATTCGACTTTTGATGCCGTTCATTATGGCGGCATGGCCCTCTATAAAATCGGAATATTCCTATTCAATCTGGTTCCGCTGATAGCCATATATTTAATTGGGAAAAGTTAGGAGATAAAACTTTCGCAGGTTTCAAGAATAAATAAAATTGATAGTCGCATTAGCATTACACAGAGCAGTTTAAACGCTTAAAATGCTCGAAACAGAATAAATAATATAGAAAAGGAGTTCGGCTCAATGAATCAGTTTAAACCTGCCTTAATTTTAGGTGCATTGATCGGCTTGGGAATGATTATTGCCGGATTCATTCTGAGCAATAGTGCGGTCAAGATTAAACAATATGAGCGGATTGTTTCCGTAAAAGGGCTGTCGGAACGTGAAGTGAAAGCCGATGTCGCAGTCTGGCCCATCCGTTTTAGTGGCGGTAGTCAGGATCTGACAGAACTGTATGACACCATGGAGCTGCAAACCCAACAAATTCAGGCGTTCTTAAAAGGCGAAGGTTTTAAGGCAGAAGAAATTAACACAGGTTCTCCAGTCACTACAGATAAATACGCACAGCAATACGGCGGTGATGCCAATGTCGCGCTACGTTATACCGCGCATCAGACTATTACGGTTTATACCCACAATATTGATGCAGTCCGTGCAGCGCAAACCCGTCTGGTCGCTCTCGGTAAAAAAGGTATTGCTTTTGGTGGTGATGATTCTGGGCAAAGAACGGAATATATTTTTACCAAACTGAATGACATCAAACCGGCGATGATTGAAGAGGCCACACAAAATGCCCGCAGTGTGGCAGAAAAGTTTGCAGCGGATTCTCAAAGCCGTCTCGGGAAAATCAAGACAGCCAATCAAGGTCTGTTTAGCATTGAGGATCGTGACAGCAATACGCCTTATCTAAAGAAAGTTCGTGTGGTTTCTACAGTGGATTATTATCTGGCTGATTAAATGGCTGGAAAACTGAACTTAGCGGTCTGAAAAATTTAGAGCAGAATGAAGTTTTAAATGAAGATAAATTCCAGAAATTCTGCTCTTTCTGCAATAAAAGATCTTTATTTTGAGCTAAAAGATAAAAAATTCTTCTATAAATATATTCTAAGAAAAATATTTTCAAAAACTGGGAAAATTAAAAAATCTTAGGAAATTAATTTTACCGCAGCTTGGCTACTATATATCTCAAGGGTGTGATGGGATCGAAAAGAGTAGCATGCTGTGAGTGGCGCAAAACGCGAGTGCAGTACGAACCCAAAAGGTCTCGATTCGGCTTAGGACGCTATAGACCAAAAGTTTATAGGCTATAAGATCATTTCTTACAAAGAGTGATAGTTGAAGTAAACCATCAAGATGTTTTCCCAACACCCTCAAAATTTTCTCTTCTAATAATAAATCTTCTCCTCCAAACTGCTTAATACTTTCCTTAACCAGTCACTTATCTTCTTCCTCAAATAGCTTTAAATTCATTTGAGATTCAAATAAATACTATTAAAATCACATATCTAATCTATTTTATTTGTAGCCTATTGCTTTCAATTATCCTTTATTTAAATACTATTCTAATGTCACCGGTTGTTTATAAGTATTTGATATAAATAATTTAAAATATAATATGTTTAATATTTGCTCACAAATTATATCCTTGAAAAATAAAACAGAATGCTATGATAATTTTGCATATAAGAAAGGGGCACGTCTCATGAAAAAATATGAATTAGAAATCAGTTATCCGCATCAGAAAGAAGACGAAGCAGAGCAGCTAGGCAGCTTATCGGCAGAAGAAATTCTCTCTACTTTTAAGTCCATCAATTGGCAACAGTTACGGATTTTACAATTACAGATGCAAGCCGCCATTACCACTTTTACCGTAACAGACTCCGATGCTGAACAGTCAATTCAGATCACGCTGAATGAACTGGCGCCGTCAGGTCAGCTTGAGTTCAGGCTGGAAAGTGATATTGAAGTCGAAGCTCAACATAAAATTCTGGGACTATTTAGCCTGAAAAACAAAGACTATGTGTCATTTCGCAGTCTGACTATGTCACAGGTTCAGCAATATCTTATGACATTCTTAAATGAAGATCTCGACAGCCTGAAAACCCAGTATCAGTCAGGTCATTCAGTATCTCCCATCAGTGCAGCGTCCAAAGCTTAGTCGGGCATTGATTCTATAACAGGGCTGGATTGACAGTATTCCCTGACATTGTTATTTTGCGCGTTTTCTCCTGAATGCTTACAGCACATGCCTATTAACGACAACTTTGTCTACGCGCCGCCTCAAGACCCATTGCATATTCTGTATGAAGATGATGATCTAGTCGTCATTGAGAAGCCGGCCGGTTTGTTGTCTGTTCCGGGACGTTTGCCTGAGCATCATGACAGTGCTTATCTACGGGTACTAGAGCGTTATCCGAATGCCAAAATTACCCATCGTCTGGATATGGCGACGTCCGGAATACTGATGTTTGCCAAACATCGCGAAGCCGAAGTGGCGGTCAGTAAAATGTTCCAGGCACGTACAGTCAGCAAGCACTATATTGCGCTGGTACAGGGGGAAATTCAGACCGAGGGCAGTGTCGATGTGCCTTTAATTACTGACTGGGAAAATCGCCCCCGGCAAATGGTACATTTTGAACTGGGTAAAGCTGCCAAAACACTCTATCAACGGCTGGAATATCTGCCTGAGCAAGACATCAGCCGGGTATTACTGACGCCAATTACCGGACGTTCACATCAGCTCAGAGTCCACATGCTGCATATCGGTCATCCGATTACGGGCGATAAAATCTATCATCCGGAACCAACGCGTAGTCATCTTAATCGCATGGCCTTGCATGCCAGTGAACTGACTTTTACTCAACCCTTGAGTGGTCATAAAGTTGAGATTCTTGCACCTGCGCCATTTTAGTGAGACTTAACCATTCAAAAAATGAATATAGATTCTGATAAATATTTGAATTTCAGTAAGCTGCAACAGAAATGTCAGAATTTATTTCAATCATCGGAAAATTATGGAGTTGAATTTAAGCAGTTTTCTAGAAAAATTATGTTCGGAATCATGTCTTATCAAGTAATGATTTTTTGAAATTAAAAAAGTGTATCCGGAAAAATTTCAGAAATCATTTAAGGGGGATTTATCACTTTATCTTTAGTTTAACTGTTTGATCTGTCTATTTTTATTAGGTTTTTCTCAAGATTTTCAGCCTATCCAAAATTCGATCTTATAACTTTTGATATAAAAATAAAAACCACTCTAATCGCTTATCACCAACAGATTCATTTTAAGTAAATTGATAGGCATAAAAATATTAAGGTTTTATAGGTGGAAGATCATTAGATCTCTTTCATAAATCATTTTTTGCTCAGTTCCAAGTTGTAGATTCCAGCGATTAAATTGAATCTCAAACCAAGCCTTTTACCTCTAT
>NZ_JWHB01000021.1:0-59916 GCF_000804305.1 Acinetobacter sp. YZS-X1-1
GATCGTTTTTTGATTTATGAAAGAGATCTAAATACTTCAAACTAAAAATTGCAGTTTGGTCGTCATTAATTTTTATTTTTGGTGTTATTGCCTACTATCTTTGTACTGCATATATTCAAAATCTATCAACATCATTTTGTAAAGAACGAATTTGCTTACCTTGGCTAGGTCTTGAGGGTTATCTTGCGCTTCTTGTTTCAGTTATTGGAATCGTGGTTGTTGTTTACTCAATTGATGCGTGGAGGTTACAACAAGGTTATTTAGATAAAAAAGCTCTTCTTATTGAAGGTGAAAGCGCTCTTATTGAGCTGAAAGAACAAATAATTTTTAATTATTTAGGCTTAGGTTGTCGTCCTAATGTCCACCACAACACTACCTTTTTTAGACTAAATCTAGTAGCTGGTAAAAGTTTGAAAAAGCTAAATTATAATTTTGATGAACTAAATAATGCTTTAGATGACTTTATTAAAGCATCAAACACCTATGCGAGTGAAAGTTCACATATTAACAAGGAAGCATTAATCAATTTCGCCAAAACCCTCTTGGCTAAAAATGAATCACTATTGGTGAAAGTTAGGGCTGATCTAAAAGAACTATCAAATTTGACTCTCGCTTGAGGGCTTTTACAATCACGCCATGCTGTTCCTTATAATCACTCTATTTAGGCCACAACTTGAACCCAGTTAATCTGCAACTGACGCAATCTGGAAATATATGGTTGCCAAGACCAGTATTTCCATTCAGTCTAGGATAATTCTTATTCAATGATGTGTCATCAAATGCAAAATTTCCTAGTCCGCTTCTATACTGACCACAAGAACCCCACTAGAGCTACACATGAGGTTCTGGTTAAATCAGAAAACAGTAATGGGGTATTTGAGAAAGCTCGTAAATATTTTGGATTAGACATAGATTCAAATTGCACACGAATGGAATACGGTCAAAGTCGAAAACGAGGCATTCAGTTAATTTAAACCACCCCAATACATATCTCCACGTTCACATTCATTGTAATTAAATGCGCTGTGCAGCCTGATAGCATGCACAGCGTTAAAAAACTTAAATAAAGCTACTTTTACTTAAATTACAGCCAGTTAGTTTAAAAAAATATGGAATATACAGTAAATTTATTTGAATATTAATATTTTATGAGTATATTGCATTTACGAAATTATCATCAGATTTGAATATATGGCAATGAATATAAAAAATTTTTTACTATTAGGGATATTGGGATTTTTAACTGGATGTCAGGTTGTAGAAACTGCAGATGATAAAAAATCTGTTTCTATGCTACCACTGTATATTCCTAAAGAAGCGCGTTATTTAAATACTCCATCGAATGCACCCACCTCTGAAAAGTTGACGGCATATACAAATCAACTCGTTAGCCAAGAGCAAAAATATGCAACGATAAAAACTATTCCTTATACATTTTTTCAGGGTTCTGGCTCCCTTAGTGCGTACCCATATACCGTTTATACCTTTGATGGAAAACGCGTAAGATTTGTTGAGAATTCAATCATCAGCCCTTCTACTACAATGACTCGATTTGATTACTCGCAAGCAAAATTAAAACTACCGGTTGGTCAACATGACATTGTTTTTGTTAGCGGAATAGGTAACCATAGTTATTTCACTGAAATTAAAAATATAACCTTGGAAGAAAATAAAGATTATGTGATTGGTGTTGATCGTATTCCAGGCAGCACGCCAAGAGTATTTATTGCTGAATATGAAGTGGATTCAAGATTTAAATCAAACGATCCAGACTCTATTGTAATTAAAAAACGAATTGTTGAAGATGTTGAGCATGCAAATCTCAAAAGTGTCAAAGTATATTAAAGAAACAGCTACTTTCGGATTATTGGCATCCTTAGTCCTATTACAGGGCTGTGTAAAAATGATCTTGCCGACTTCTGAAAGTGAATTAATCTCTAAGTCAATTGGCAAAGGTGGGTCAATAGATGTTCCATTGGGATATGTAGATGCTTATGCGAATTTAAAGCAAGCGTATTTAAGATGTGAGCAGGTAAAAACTGCGAATTCATATGTATTAGTTGATGCAAATTTAGATCGGGAAAAAAATCTTGCCATTTTTTTTGGTAAAGCACCTTATGGCACCTATCTGTTTAAAACAACTATCACGCCGTCTGATGCTAACAATTCTAAGCTTACTCTTCATTTGATGAAAGCTCAGCTATTAACAGAAAAAGCCAATCAAAATTTACTTCAAAAGCGTTTGGAGCGAGATAGACTACGTGCTTTAGGCCAAGACACTAAATGCAATAAAGATTAATTTTTCAAGCCAAGCATTATATTAAAGTTTTAAAAAAGCTGTGAACCCCAGGGTTGCACAGCAGTAAAATCTTAATTGCACTTTTCATAATCAATCAGCACTTTGGCCACAGCTTTTGCTGCAATCCAATAACGTGCCTGGTATGCTGCAAGCTCAGCTTCATTCGAAATAAAACCAAGCTCCACAATCAAACCGCCAGCATTCACGTATGCCAAGCGGCCACGTGCTGACTTAGATTGGTCAATCCAGCCATTATCGCCACGTAATCGGCTGCCCAATGCAGTTGCTACAGCTGCAGATAGATCCTGTGCCAATTTCTTATCTTTTGGCAAGGCAATTGTTTCTACTCCATTCGCTTGTCTCGAAGTCGCAGCATTCATATGGAATTCAACCGCAACACTAGATCCTTTGATCAATTTGATGGCCGATGAAAGCGGATCATTCTGTGATCCGGTACCATCATTTTTGACCTGAATGCCTGCCTCACGTAAATAAAAAGAAACCGCATTCCTGAAATTAGTCACCAAATCAGCTTCTTTAATTTTGCCATTCACTGCACTAGGATCAGAATTGCTATGTCCTGCTGTGATAGTGGCAAAACCTAAAGATTGCGATAGATTTGGCTGAGCCTTTTTACGTCCAATCAGCACCGCCAAGAACATCAAGCCCAATGAAGCAATCGTTTGATACGGTTCAGGCAAGACATTGGCGTTATACACTTCCTGCAAAACTAAATGTACGCAGGATAAAAAAAGCGCCATATAGGCGCCGTATTTTACTGAGTCAAACTTCCAAACACTTTCATTAATTAATTTCATCTTATCTCTCTTCACTGTTTGTTTTTTTGTTGATCAATCTGGTTCCGCATTGCTGCCAGGTCTGTATCCATGCGGATCTGCTTTGATTCGATAATGGCTAATTTTTGATTTAGTCCTGCATTTTCTTTAGCAAGTGCTGTGCTCCCTTGAACTATCCATGAACCAAAGGCAATGAGTAGCCCAATAGCAGTTCCACCTAGGGCTTTCGCAAAGGTGAGCCCTCCTTTAGCCTGGTTCATATCCGCCTGAAGCAAATCAATATCCCGTCGGTTTGCCACAGCTTGTGACTGGTAATATTCATTCCTTTCAGTTAAGCGAATGACGTTGTTATTTAATTCACCCATTTCTAAGCGCAGTTGATCTAATTTTTTCTCAACTCGCACCCCATACGTTTCGCTGTCAGGCATACGCCCCCCTATTTTTGGTAATAAAAAAGCACCCGAAGGTGCTGTCATTTGGTTAAGTTTAGACTTCTATTTCTGAATGCTGTCCAGTAGGTGCCGGCCTTAGGATCACTTGGTTTGAGATGAATACTCTGGCACCTAAGTTATAAGCTGTACCGGATGTGCAAAGCACTGGACCAGATCCACCATCGATCTGTACCCGGTATTCTGGATGCTTCACTGATGTGATGGTGCCGATGTACTCGGCATGGGTCGGATTCAAGAGCTTTCGCAATTCAAATAATGGATTACTCACGGCTGATACGCTCCACGGTAATAGTTTCATTCACCTTTTCATGTGAGAAGCTGCCTGAAACTGAATCAATCACACCCCACCACTGACCATTAAAAGCAATGGTTTTACCAGGTAGCATTTCGCCAATTTCCTGACTGACCGGAATATCAGAGAAAGTGTGCAGTTCCTGAATATTGGCTTTTATCAGTGCATTTTTTCCATAACTGGCACCTGACACTACGTTAAATAATGGACCCGTCACTGACTCAAGCGGCACGTCACCCGAAGTACCACGTTGCTGTACTTTCAAGCTTTCACCACTACGACTATTCACTACAGTAATCGAATTAAAGTCTGCAATGTATTCATCGTTCTTTTTGATGTTCTGCTGCATGACCAGGCTTTCAGACAATAGAATATCGTAATCATCCGCGGTCATCGTATCCCAATAGCCTTTCTGGTACCGGGGTAAAATAGTCAGGGTGTTGCCTGCTTTCTGGCTATAGATAAAGCCACCGCCTGAATCAACGACCTGTTTGATTGCATCGATGGGTGCCAGTTCTGCATAGCTCAGGCTTTCAACCGGTACGATCCAGCCCAATTCATCAATCAGTTTCCAGTCTAAACTGGTACCGCTATTTACTCGATCAAGTTCAGCTTGCACCAGTTGAACAGAAGTACGTTCGTTATCCTGGATAAAAGAACGCAAAGGCCCGTATTTATCAGAGTTTAGAGCTGTGACACTTCGCCCTGGGTAAGTATATAAAACACTGGCAAAGCGTCGGGTTTCTTCCGGATCCTCAAGCAGAATATGATGCTCATAACCATTGATCATGATTTTGAGAATCACTAGCTGACCATCAATCGGCTGTAACTTTTCTTTTTCGGTATGAGCCACAGTAATGGAATAGGTCCAGCACCATTGCGACCGACTGGTACTGTAGGTGCCATCCATGACCTTGATCTTCTCGCCGGTATCTAATCGCTCGGCTGTTAATGTATTCACGATATACCACCAGTTCCTTTTTGGCAGTGCTGGGATACAGTCATCTGCACCAAAATTTAAAACAACATTGTGTGAATCAACGTCATGACATAAGCAGATAAAATTTAGATCTGTGCTGCCTTCATATTTGGGTAACTCAGGCTTTGGCCAAGGCAAAACCGGATGCTTGCGATAATGAATCGCTTTGGCTTTATCCCATGGCAAATCTGACTTGGTGACAATCTCAAGACCCTTATCCCATTCAAATGAAAAACGGTGCTCAAAGACCTGAGCTACTTCATGCGAATAAGTAAAAGTCTTACGCCTGCGGATCATTTCCTGCCAGACTGTTTCTCGGTTATGACGCAGCTTGACGGTTTCTTCATGCATATATCGCTGATGAATAAAGCGTTTATCACCTTCTTCCCAGATCACATAGGCATCAGAACATAATCCGGTTGTCTGCTCATGTAGCGATCTAATCGCCCGGGTTAATGACCCTGCCTGCTCATACTGAATATTTACCTGATTCGAAACTACCAAGCCTTGATCATAAAAAAGAGCCTCATTTGAGACTCTTAATACCGGTTTGGCCCAAGGGATTTCTGTGGTGCTTAGGGCTGCTATCGCTTTCTGATATCGCATGTCAAAACCATAAGACACACCAACCAGATGATTGATATCGAATAGTGCTTTAACCTCAAATTGAAACTCAGTATCTAAAACCGTATCAATCGTACACAGGTTTTCACTAAATACTGCTTCGACTTCAAAACTAAAGCTCGTATCTAAAACCGTATCGATCTGGCCAATAACATCAGTATTCTCACTAAATACAACAACCACTTCAAAGCTAAATTCAGTGTCGAGCACCGTATCTATGACAGCAGTATTTGCACCACTGTCAGCATAAATTGCAGTGACTTCAAAGCTAAAGTCAGTCTCTAAAACAGTATCAATAACTGCAGATACATCATCGCCAAAATTGAGATTAGTCGAACCATCAGCCAGATGCTCGAAATTAAGAATAATGTTATGGCTATCAGTATTATCAGGCTTAAAGTTTAAGTTTAGGTTGTGAGCATCAACGGTGCCGAGCTTATTTTTAAAATCCACAAGAGCACCCTTTTAAATTAAGGTCTGAGTTTTATTGATGTGACTGCAAGTGTGCCGCCAAGCGCTAAATTAGTATTAGCCAGCGCAATATCCATACCTACTGTCAGATCGGCAGCCACTTCACCAGCACCGTTATAAATACGTGCCCATGTTGCTGTACCTGACTTAATCACGGTTGCAGTATCAGTTGGGTGAAACTCCACATAAGTAGCAGTGGTTTCTTTAATACATGGCTCAGAAAATACCAATGTCACCAAAGCATTGTTTGAATCTGCTGCAATTGCAGGACTGGCAGGCTGCACGCCTTCATAAAAAATAACGGTAGCACTTTGGCTACCGCTATCCATAAAATTTGCAAAGGCTTGAATCATGGCAAGCCGGGCATTGACTGAAGTTTTACTCATTTCGGCACCACATTATCCTGAATGACTGCGTTGAATCGACTTGAAGGGTGATGAGTGATAAGGAAGAACTTTATATTTGCTGCTAGTCCTTTGAATTCGTAATTCCCTTGACTATCTGAAATCGTGGTTGCAACAAGCTTTTTCCCAGATTTGCTATAAAGGTCAACACGGCACTGATGGGGCTGCCCCAGCTCATTCGTATGCCCTGTGATTTTTAATGCCCCAGTAACTGCTGCAAGGCTATCTGTTGGTCCTGCGACAAGATATTTTAATATCATATTTCACCCAACTTCATCATTACCTGGCCTTGGAAAGAGTTATATACTGTTGCTGAAACCGCAATAAAAACTGACCCTTTTCGCTGGATTAACTGGCGGTTAGAAAATGGAAACGCTCGGCGCAACCAGAACAGGTTTTTCAACGAACCTCGAATGACTGTACCCTCTAGCAAATAGACTGGAAAAAACATGATTGGAGTGTTGATGTTGTATCCTATGTCATTTGAGTTACCAGATCTGACTGCGCTTTCATTAAGTCCTGTAGACGAAAGGGAAATGGCCTTGTTGCTCAGACTATAATTTAAATCATACATTGCATAATTTGTTTGCTGGTTTGATCCAAGACCACCATAATCAGTAGTATAGATATACTCATCGGCTCTTTTATATGCATAACTAGCCGATAGAATCCAGTTTCCAAAATCCACTGTTTCAGCATATGTATCAAAACAGCCAAACCCATGCAGATGTGCTGCATTATCATTGCTTGAGGTGATATTACTGATATAGAAATAATCTCCATCCCCCACAATAATCCAGGTTTTGTTTCCATTAGGTGGGGTGGTTTGATCTGCAGTTCCCCCTTCCAATTGATAACGCGAATAGTACCATTTTGCCCAGCCGTTATATGCGGAAGAGCCAGACCCGGTACCTTGCCAGTTTTTATTGGGGTTTGCGGTATCATAAGGTACCTGTGCACCAATCAAAGTATCAATATCAGACATATCTTCAACAATACCCACCTTGGCATATTTTGCATAATTCGAATTCCAGACTGGATCAAGTTCATCAACTACACGTAAGAATGGGCGACTTGGTAAAAGCAAATTGGTCGAACGATATGCGGCTTTACCACCGCCATTCGGATTACTGCTTGAGAACGGTTTCTCCCAACCTAGCGGGGGTAATGACGCACTAATTGCACCTGTGGCAGTTGTTACACTGGGCGCAGTTGCTAACTCAAATGTGAGTGAACTTGAGTTTGGTATCGTTAAAATACGATGCTCACCATTGAACTCTGCTTGTGCCGCACCTGCAATCTTAATAACTTGGTACTGCATTAAATTATGTGCAGAGCTGAATAGCGCAGTGACCGTTGATCCCGATGCTGTGAGTGATGAAATTGTGCCAATATTGATCCCATTTACCAGGCAGGCATCTAGCACATTAATCATCGAACCATAGGCATTTTGCAGTTGCGGTGCATTGTTATTGGTATGCACATAAAATTTGATATCTGTACTTGCGACCATTTTTTACATCCATAAAAAAGACCGCATTACGCGGCCATATTTGATTGATTTATTAAACAACACGGTCAATATCGCCACGCAACATGATCTGAAATTGATCTGACATTACACTTGGCTCAGACTGCTTTACTGTACGAATCACCCAGACCGGAAAGTTTGCAGCTACGGTATTGAAGCGCAAGACATTACCATTGGCCCAACCCGCACCCCAGCCTTCTTTTTTGATCGTGAAGTATGGAACACCAGTGACCGGATTAATTGGTGCATAGTCTGAATTGGTGGTACCGGTGCCAATCTGGCCGGAATACTCACCAACGCAGCGGAATGACTGTGCATCGGTGAAGATCAATGCCCAGCGCTCTTGAATCGCACCCTTATTTGTCACTTGGAGTGGATAGAGCGAGTCATTGTAATTCGCTAAAATTCCTGAACTTGGTTCATCTGCCCAGACATTACTCCACGCCCCTTGTACAAACTTGCGTGTGTAACGTGCCTGCATATCGCCAATTACCAGCGCCGATCCGACAATGGTATCCACTGCATCATAGTTATGCGTTAAAGGCTTGGTGAATGTTAGCTGGCCATTGATCTGCACATCACGAATCAGACCCATGTCCTGATAACGATATTTGACTGTCAGTGGTGCAACCAGATTACCCAGTACAAAGTCACCACCGAGCGTCACACGACCATAATCATAATTAACCGTGTACAAATCAAAAGGCACTTTGGTTCCATTGGCATCTTCAAGCTCTGCCCATGAGATCCGCTGATCATTTAGATTGTATGTGGTACCCGCAATCGCACTTGGTAATTCCTGAGACTTACTTGAGCTAACAATCCCAATGCCACCCACACGAAAGATCGGCACACGGCCATCAATCGGTAATCGAGTAGCAGACAGACCTAGGATTTCCGAATCTAGCGGAATGTAGGTGTAGGCCACTGCGTTATAACGCACTGATGAAGCATCGACCCAGACTGGTACATTGATATAATTATCGGCTCCCTCCTGGTATTCTAGCAGCGGGTCATACCAGTCACTTGCCTCAATCTCCGCACGGTTGGCTTCTGTGATTTTGGTTTTGGTGTAGAAGTAGATCGTCACAAAGCCATTATCCCAGTTCACCTGCCCATGCGCCCGACTGGTTTCAATCACGCCATTTTCATCAGCGGTTAATGTCAGCTGGCCATATGCAATTGTTCCCACCACCACAGTTAATGATTGTGGCCGGATCGGCATGATTGGCGTTCTAAAGCTGATCTTATTGACTGGCAACAAGTCGGTTGTGGTAGTTAAGGATTCCAGGGTAATCGTGTTATCTGTATTCGGTGTCCAGGAATCGATTTCAACGATCCCGGTACCGTATTGAATAACACCCGACTGAATCCCACTATTATTGGCTGGATTCACATTGCGATACAGCAAGCCGGTACGATCCAGAAAAGTATCAGTACCCACTTTGAAGCGAGCTGAACCTGTCAGGATCTGCTCATCAAAGCCAGAAGATAAATCCAGTTTGAGCTTATTGGCCGTCACCATATGGGTTGCCGAGTTCGATCCTGATGTATCACGATATTTAATCTGAACATCTACAGCACCAAAGGCTTTCAGTTCAACCTGTTCACCAGAAATACTGGATGTTTGTGGAGAATAAAAAGACATATTTCCTCTCTATGCTGCGGCATAAGTGGCCATAGGTGTAAAGGTTTGCACAAATCTGCTCGCTGTACTTTTTGGTGTGACTTCAACTGCGCCAGTGGCATAGATAATGGTGCCTTGCACTTGACCACGGCTATTCACTAAATTCCCCATGGTTGCATTCACCGGCACATCTGTCAGGGTTACAGATCCTGTAATCCCCTCATTGCTTTGAAGTGGAATTTTTAACTCAACACTATTTGGCTGAATCGCTGGTCCTGTCCCGATTGTGAACGTCATCTTTTGGTTTATAGGGGTTACATCCATTTTGGTCTGCTCAAGTGAAGTGCCGTAGTTATAGATCACTGAAAAGACTGTGCCTTTCTGTGGCAGCTTGTTTGGAATGATCTTCCCGGTACCCGTGGCATAGTTGATTTCACCGGTAGCATCACCGGTAAATTTGCCCTGGGCATTGGAGGTTGCTGTTTTCTCTTCACCTTCTAGGGCCCAGTTAATCGTGATACCCGGCAAAACACCTGGTCGACCTAAATCAAAATCAAATGCAGCTTTTTCCACGGTTAAATTTGATCTTACGAAGGTGACAATCGGTGTACCCCAGTTCAGCAGGATTGGCGTATCTACATCCGGCAGTGCGCCAGTGGTCAATAACCACGAACCGGTCTCATAATTGATCATGCCCGAACCAAAAGATGGACTGGCAGCTTTTAACTGGCCTGATCCATCATCTTTTAGTTCATAGAACTTGCCCTGACTCATATAAGAAATCGAAAGTGCGCCTGGTGCGGGAATCGGAATTAAGACACCGGTCCAGTTGGTGCTCTGGTTATTCTGGGTTACTGGAATCGCATGACTCTGATAATACTGATTCGGTGCAGCTGCCGGCTTAAACGTAATATTCAAACTTGAGGTGCCGGCTGGCGCTGCTGCGGTCCATTGAATCAAGCCACGCTGATAATCAATCGTTCCGATCTGGGTGCCTTGGGTATTTTTAAGCAGGCCGCCCTGATCATTGATCTGCTGGCCTTGTAAAGTAAAAGATATACTGGAAGGAATCACGGCTGAGCCGATATACAGGTTCTGACTGACTCCAATGACCATATTAGGGTAATTGACCGTAATGGTGCCTTCGTTACCTGCCACTAGCACCACACTTTCACCTGCAGCATTGACATCAATAATTGGAGTTTCTGTCTGAGCGGAGGGAATCAGCTGGGCAAAGATACTTTTGGCATTGACCGTAAATTCACCCACATTGGCATCAGATGCCAGCGCTGTAGATGAATAGTACAGGCCGGTATCCGCCACAATAGTATCGCGGATAATGGTTTTTGATTTCTCACCGTTGTACCACTGGCGTGCTGAAAGGCCCACAAAATCAACTTCAAGAGCATCATTCAAGGAATACGTGGCAACCTTGTATTCAACATTTTTACCATCGATGACCATGATTGCAGTACGGGTTTCAACCTTGGTAATACGCACATACTGCTCACGCTCTAAGGCCTTACCTTCATCACTAATCAGAACAATCGTGTCACCTACTGATGACTCAGTTTCTTGCGGAAACATGGCTACTTGCAGTGATGACATGCCCTGCCAATGGGTATCGAGTGGTGTGCCGGCAATCTGACCACCTTTGGCCAAGTAGTTTTCCACCCGGTTCTGGGCAGACTGGCGTTCATCAGTCCAGTTTTTGGTACTGAAAAGCAATGCCGATACGTTTGGATCTTCTGGTAGCTCAGATACAAAAACAGTGGCACCCATTAATAGATCAGTGTCTTCAGTGGTGACAGCAGGAAAGATCTTGAGCATGGATACATCGCCCATGGTTCGATCCATCTCAGACACATCATTGAACAGGTTGTTACTGATACCATCCTGAACTACTACGCCAGAGTATTTACCACCGCCATCCGAGTTATCAGTCAAGCGTTCAGACTTGTAAATTACTAAATCCTTAGTTTCAATCGCCATCGTCTAACTCCGTAAAGCGTAAGGTCACGTTGTAATAATCATCCAGTGATACCGCTGGAATCCCTTTCACCGGTGCAGCCTCTAAAGCCCCATCCTGGTGGTTAAATTTGACGGTGAATTGCCGGCTATCATGTGGCTGTTCAAACTGCAGTTTAAAATTTTCACCTTGCAGCTTGGACCATTCCAAAACAGTCCGCAGTTCACGTAGCTTGATCCATCCCATTTGCGGATCCGCCGGCTGTAAAGTGATTGGTCGACCAGACTTCTTTTTACCTTCCTGAATGATCAGAGAGCCATCCATCGTATAGGCTTGATTCTGCTCAATGGCCTTCCATGAGAATTCATCAGACCACAAAAAACCGTCCTCTAATGGGACGGTCTCTGATGTTGCTAAGCGAATGAGTTTCATGTTGATTTCGCTATACCTTTTAATTGATTTACCAGATTGGTCATTACATCCTTTTGGCTTGCATCACCTGTAAGGGATAGGGTTTGACCTCCGAATTGGATGTTGTAATTCACACTTTCCTTAATGCTTTGTGTAGCAGCATTTGATGACACAGAAGGAATTGACGGCGCATAGTCACTCAAACTACTGGAACCAGTTGAAGCGACATTGATACTGCGGAGCAATTCATTAATCTTATTGGTACCATGCTGAGTGGTTATTCCATTGGCTGCAGCTCGATCAAATTCAGCATTGATCAATGCTTTCATTGCCACGCTGCTTTCCTTTCCAAGACCTTCAGCTTTAGCATCACGATCAGCGGCCATAGCCTTGGACCAGATGGTAGAAGCCAATTTCTCAGCCTCTTTATCGTCATAGCCTTTGCTTTTCAGCTGCGAAATCACATCAGACTTGGTGTAAGAATCATATTCGTAGATTCCTTTACTCAATGCCTCGCCTTGGCGCTTCATTTCCTTATTAAAATCACTCTTGGCTTTAGAAACTGCATCTGCCCAGGCTTCGGTAGAAGATTTGGCTTCTTCACGTGCAATTTGCCCTGCATGGCGGTAACCATCACCAATCCCGCGTGCGGAATTCTTAACACGGTCATTGGATTTGGTCCAATCATCCATGGTTTTGACAACTGCTTTGCCAGTATCATCAATCTGCACTTCAAGATTACGCCCGGCATTCATTGCATTTACTGCAGCAATTCTTCCGGCATCCCCTGAAGCTGCCGCAGACTGAGCAGCTTTTTCATAGGCTTTTTGAACACCTTCAGCAGTAGCCTTACCGCTATCCCGAATTGTGATGTAGTCCATCAAAGCTTGCTGGGCGGCCAGCTTTAATTGCTCTTTGGTTTGGATGCCTAATCTCTTAAATGCTTCAGTAACCGGATCAATATCATCTGGTAATCCTTGAGCCTGCATTTTGATAGCAATTAAGCCCTGCTCAGCCTGAGATGTTGAAATTTGTCCTTGAGTACCGAACTCCTGAAGCTTGGCTTTGGCCATATCAATTTCAGCTTGGCTTTTGGCCGTTTGTAGCCACGTCAACCAGGCTTCATAGGTAACATTACCAGCTTGCTTGCCCTTAACCCCAAGATCCTCAAGGCCAGCTGCAAAGGTGGTAACATTTTTGCCATTTTCAGCAAACTTTTCAGAGACACGATTTAAAGAAACGTCCAGATCCATGCCTAAGGCTGTTGCAGCTTTTCGCGCTTTATCAGCTGCGTTTGCTGTGCCCTCAGTAGCCTTAGCACCGTCGCCCATGGCTTTGACAATTGCTTTGCCAGCACCATCAAACTCAAGTTTTAAACCTTGAGCTGCAAGGGTTGTTTGTAGTGTTTTCTGAGTGGCTGCATCGGCTGCTTTCTGTGTACCATCTGCTGCTGCAAGTTGAGCATTTACCCAGTCCTGAGCGGCTTTAATCTTAGCCTCAGTGATTTTCTGACTTTCAGTCTGATAAGCCTTTTCCTTGGTATCCAGTTCAGCAAGACCTTTTACAGCCTGATCAGTCGCAGCCTGATTACCAGTTTTACGCGCTTCATATAGCTGTTGTTCCAGTTGAATGCGCTCATCACTGATAGCCTTGTAATCGGTTTTGTGCTTTTCCTCCTGAGCTTTTAATTCAGCAAGAGTTTTTTGTGCTTCGGCAATACGTTCTTTATTGGCCTCTTCTTCAGTCTGCCGTATATCATTGATTGCTTCTTGTGTAGCTGATTTGCTCTCAAGTGCCAGTCTATTGGCTTCTCGTCCATTTTTTTCCGCCTGTCTAAAAAGCGCATCTGAGGCATTTTGAGCTTGAGCAGCTAGGTCATCAAAACCCAGAAAATCGAGCACTGCAGCACTTAAAGAGTAAATACCACCAGCGATAAATTGAATACCTGCAAGTAGTAATTTAAGCCCAATATTTAATCCCGTGGCAGCATCAGAAACTACACCAAGTGCAATTTTAAAAACGTTAAATAAGGTTGTTAAGCCGCTAACCTCTTCCTTACCGCCCATAATTGCGTTAAATAATGGGGCAACCGCGTCTAAGGCAGATGTAAAAGCGCTCCATGCGGTTTCAGCTATTCCCGCCATACTGGATATGACATTTTTAATTGTGTCGTATACAGCAGATAGTGTGCTTCTAATAGCCTCAATTGTAGATGGATCTATTTCTGAAAGCTTGTCTTGAAACCATCCTACTCCAGCTGCTACATCATCGAAGAATAATTTTAGTATTCCAAGATTATCAGCAATAATTGATAGAGCATTTGCTACCGTCGCGCTTGATCCATTGGCTCGATCCATCTCACCAATCAGGATTTGCCACTGCGTAGATATCTTCTGCAAGGCATTGCTGATAGTAGTGGGAAATTGGTTGTAAGTTTCTTGGATCTGTGTGGCTTGGCTTTGAACAGCTTTAACAACTCTTTCAGAGGTAAGCTCCCCATTTTCAGCCATCTTGCGAAGTTCGCCGGTAGTGACTCCCAACCCTTTAGCTAATGCTTCAGCAAGACCATAGCCATTTTCCATAATGGAGTTGAATTCTTCACCGCGAAGAACACCGCCTTGCATTGCTTGAATAAACTGAGTGATTGCTGCTTCACTTGCTTGTGCTGATCCACCACCAATCTGAATCGCTTGGGTCACTGTTTTAGTAAGGTCTAACGCTTGTTGCTGCGTCATCCCCATTTCTTTACCGACTGTATTCAATCGGGTAAATAAGCCTGCTGTAGCATCCAAACTTGAGTTTGTTGCTAATGCGACCTGATGAACGCCAGCCATGGCCGATGTAAAATCACCGCCTTCACGAGTGGCAATCTGAATACGAACAGAGAGGTTAGTGTATGAGTCGGCGGCTTCCGCAAGCTCACGAATACCCAAACCTATACCAAGAGCAGTTAATGCGCCCACAAGTGTGTTAACAGCAAATTTAGCGCCATCAATACCTTTTTGCGCTGTCTGAGCTGCTATGTCTGTTTCTCTTAAGCTGTTGTTGGCTTTACCTACTTCAGCTTGAAAATTATTAAATGCCTGATCAGTCTGCTGTACTTCTTTTTCTAACTGATCGACTTGAACCTGTGCTTTTTCAATATCTGCAGGTGAAGCACTGGTTTTGGAAAATGCTTCAAGATTCTGCTTAGCTTGGGCTAAATCCCCTTTAAGCTGATCTAGAGCCTTTTCAGCCTTATTTCCAAAATCAGTAAAATTACCTGCTGTAGATTTTGCATTATCACCAGCATCCTTAATGATTCCTGTAGCAGCATTTAAGGATTGTGAAAGCTTGTCCGCTAACTCACTGGTTCCTTTTGGGATAATATTTCCCATCTCTTTAGAAGCATCAGTAGTCGCTTGTTTTAAAAGTTCTGATTCTTGTTTTATTGCATTGAATACTGACTTAGCCGCATCTTCAGACTGCTTGATATTGCCAACAAAACTTTTAGTGTCGGCATCCATGATTAATTTGAATGTTAAATTTTTACCAGACATGCTGACCTCTAAATTTTAGGCAATAAAAAACCCGCCGAAGCGGGTATAACACTGGGTATAAATATAAGTGTTTAAGATGTTTCCTCTAAGATTGAGCCGCAGTGCTTACATTTTCTCGCATCAAATCTAATTAGTTCGCGACAATCAGGGCAATTCTTTTGTTCGACTCCATTTTCGTCCAATTTTACAAAATTACCTGCATTATTTGAAAATATATCATTTGCGACTAATTTGGTTTTGCTTGGTATTTTAAAAACTTCTGGCTGTGCTTCTTGTTGGATTGATTGCTGTATTTGTTTAGGCAAAGGTGAATAAAGTCTTATATTTTGACTGCCGCAAGAACCACAGACCTTACCGCCTGATCTACGCCAGATTTCATATATTATCCCTGGAAGCAAGCCAATAAAAAGCAAAACGATAGTTATAACAAAACTACCTTTAGTTTTTGCAGAGCCTACACGTCCACAAACAAGACATTCCACTTTAGCCATTTTCCCTATTCCCTAAATTATTATTTTCCTATCATAACTTTAGGGTAATGCATGATCAATCAGAAACCATTTCTTTCTTGAACGACTCAAAGCCTTTTTTATCTGATTGAGCCACACGTCCGGCAACAGCGTTATTGAAGATTCCCTGCTTGTACAGCTTGTTTGCCGCTTTGACATAGCCCTGGAATGCGCCGTAGGTCATCTGCATGATTTCACTATGCTGATGGCCCATTGATACCAGAAACTGGAATGAATCAAACCAGGTGGAGTCATCTTTCTTTTTAATACCACGTTTTGGTTTTTCGTATTTGAAGTAAGCCTGGTTGATCAGAAGTACCGCTTTTAGCAACTCCTTAAAACTCTTCTCATCAGCAGCCAGTTCTACCAGTGATTCATTGTCCAGATCAGTAACACAGGCAATAGTCGAAATGACCTGTACACCATGAGCCTTGAATAGCCCTGTCAAAATTTCATCTGAATGATTCTGGTCTTTGATGAAGTTTTTCAAAACTTCAGCATGTTTTAACCATTGATCAAAGTCTTTAATCTGGATCTGGCGAACTTCGATGTCATTAACTTTAATACTTCGATTTGTTGCTAGGAAAAAATCATTCATGATGGGTCTCTGAGATAAATTTTAGACATTAAAAAAGCACCCGAAGGTGCTTTTCTTTTAACTTTGATAAAGGCTGAATTCTATAAAGTCCAACTACCACCTTGTCCCATCTCATACACGATGAAAATTAAGGCTACTACCATTAGAATGACAACAATGATTTCTGTTTTTGTTAGCATTTTCGGTGCTCCACTTTTCATTATTCATATGATAAGCAAAGCAAACAATTTATAACATAAAGATTACAAAAAAATTATTGGATGTTACAAAGATTTAGAAGTTAGGGAAGTTTCTTTAGAGTGTAGCTACCTACTGAAGCATTCAAACATTTCGTTAAGCAACTCAACAAAAAGTTTCAACCGAAAAGCATTCTTACGCAAACCTAGAAACCTATAACTTTAGACCTGAATATCTTACATATCCCGACATAGCTGATACATCCGTGATTTAAATCATTCTCTACACTGAAATTAAGTCTTAGAAACGTAGAGGAAATTCAATTGAAAAAGTATTCGAAAATTCTAATCTTAGCTTTAATGGGATTTACTGGTACCGTGGCTATCGCAGCTGACTCGATTCCAATAGAAGCCACTGCCGCAGCTGAAGCACAACAGGTTGCTTTAGAGTATGGAAATGAAAAAGATCAAAAATCTGAATCATCTGGTGAATAAAAGAAAGCCCTTAATTAAAGGGCTTTTTAATTACTTCCAGCTTGGCGTACAACCATTCTTCCATGACAACTCAAATTGCTTTTGATCCGTCTGATTTTCTACAAGTACTATATCCTTTGAAAGCACAATAAAACGCTGGAAGGGAACATAATCACTATCTGCTTCTTTATAGCTTACCTCTCCACACTCTCCTATTTGATTACGGAACTTTGCCGAATCAAGGTTGGGAATGAATTTTTTTGTAGCTTCTTTTGCAAATTCAAGCTGTTCCTTTTTGCTTGTTTCTAAATCAAGATGCTGACCGTTAGATTCCTTGTGTCCACACCCAGCTAAAATCACAATAAAAAAGAATAAGCTTAAATTTTTCATAATATCCCCATGTATTAAGGGCAGCACTTTACATTAATTTTCAATCTTATTTAAAGCCTAGGGAGAGTGGATTTGTAAAGTTATGTTTTACTATTTTAAGTCTTTTTAAAATTGACCCTATATAGCCAAGTGGAACTTCCACTTATCAAAAAACCGCCCTAAAGGCGGTTCTTAGCTTACTAACTTACTGACATACAAGATAAATAAAAGTAGAAATAATTATTACGACTAGGATGGAGACAAATATTTCTATTTTAGTCATAGCAGTTTTATTCTCAACGTGAGCTGAATATCTTTTATAGCCCTATTAAACAACAATTGTAATAACAGAATGTTACATAATCATCAAGTATTAAAAAAACCACTCTGAGGAGTGGTTATTCTTTAAATATATCTTTATGCATCAAAATAGTTGGTCTAGCCCTATTTTGTTTCTGCTGTCGATACTCATGAAGGCTTTCTTCAAATCCATTTTTTTGATAGAACTCTAAAACTTTTGGTTCATTTACAGCATCTAAAGTTAAAAATCTTACAGCCATATGATGGCCATATACGATCCCTTCTATCAACTCTAGTATTCTTCTTCCGTAACCTTTTCCTGCATAGGCCTTATCAACTGCAAGCTTTGTAATTTTAACTGCGGGAAAATAAGTAATTGGGTATTCACCATTTAAAGCTAGTTCATCTATTTCTGTTCGGGTAAGTACAATTTTATCCGCGGATAGACTGAAGAAACCAATAAGGTTATCACTCTCAAAAACCAAAGTAGTTTTAGTCAATCCGTAGTTATGATAGTCGATAGCGTCATCTATCAAAAAAGAGTTTAACTCTCCACGTTCACATTCAAACGATTGATAAGCTTCTTTCTCAATTGAATCGATATAAAAAAATTGTAACTCGCCCT
This sequence comes from Acinetobacter sp. YZS-X1-1, assembly GCF_000804305.1. Classification (NCBI taxonomy): domain Bacteria; kingdom Pseudomonadati; phylum Pseudomonadota; class Gammaproteobacteria; order Moraxellales; family Moraxellaceae; genus Acinetobacter; species Acinetobacter sp. YZS-X1-1. Next base: position 18,447 of record NZ_JWHB01000021.1, read on the forward strand.
CAGAATTTACATTTTCTTCAGACAAATTAGTAACTCTTAATTGTTATAAGCTTTTGAGGCCATTGCAGCAAGTTTTTCAAGACGGCTTTTACGTGAAGGAGTAATTTTTCTTTGAGCTTCATTTACGATTTTTCGAGTCGCTTCTTCACCAAATTTTGGAGTTAACAACATAGCAGGTGTTTTCATAAGATACCACTCAAAAAATAATACATATGGAATTAAGTATTTAAACCAAATCAACACCTAGATTTAGATGTGAATTATTCATACCGCGTTGCGGCTATGTCAATATAGTATTATATGTACATATCGTCGTCAACAAACTGTTTACGTCGTCTTGTCAAGATTCGTTAAGCTTTAAAGCATCGTTTTATGACTAATACCTTCGTCAAACATAGTTATAATGTCACATTCAGTAAGAAACCAACTCACATCAATTTCTTACTCATCTTCTTGTAGGCCTTATCAATAAACCGGTTATTCGACCTAAATATAATTACTTTAAACAGGCACAAAAAAAGACGCTAATGCGCCGTGGATTTCTTTGTGCCTGTATGGGTTTAAGCAGCTACTTTGAAGCGCTCAATATGGCCAAAGACACTTAGTTCAGCATCATTGGCTTTTGAGATATCTGCGAGAGCTTCACCTTCAATTGAATAAGACCCAAAGTCTTCATGAATCAGATCAAATTCAGTATCTGGTGAGAATTTCACACGCCATAATGTCATGACAACCTTATCACCAGTGAGGGTATCAATACCTTTGAAAAGGATTCGATATTCATTCCCAATGTTATTGGCAATTGTCGTACGTGTCTTAGCACCAGCTTTAGCAGAAAATTTAACTGGACCAGTTACAGCTTCGTTAAAAATTACGGTGCCATAAACTGAATCAAGCAAATATTTGTCTGCCTCAATAGCAGCGTCCGAACTATCCTTAAAAGCCACTTCGCTTAAATTGCGATGACCCAGATCGATCATGGCACCAATCTGTACTGTACCTAAATCGATATCAGTCAGCTGAGTTTCAGGAATTTCAATTGATTTACCGCTAAGGATTAACTCTAAATTTTCCTTAGTAACCTCTTCAATTGTCCCTGAGATAGCAACACCAGTTTGCTTGTATAAGACAGCATCTTTCGAACGTAGACCAGTTTTACTTTCATAGTGGTCAGTAGACTCAGTTGAAATAGCAATCTGTAATTCTGGAGTACTACCAACCGGCAGTAATGCAGCTGGTACACCACTAACCATTTTCGCTAGATGAAGTTCACCCTGAAGTGAAATCACATTTGAATTAGCCATTACTTTTCATCCCCTGTAGTTTTCTTGGCTGGAGCAGCTTTAGGTTCAGGTAGTTCCTGAATGACACCATCTGCCAGTAACTTTTTGATTTGTGCATCACTCAGCCCACCGACCACATCGCCCTTTTGAAAGCGACCTACAGGCTGTAATGCTTTGTATTGTTTTGCCATGACTGGCTCCTAAATGAATTTTTGTGATTCAAAAATAATCGTGATGTATGCAAATCCTGGGCTATAACCATCCCGAACCGAAATCATTTCTAGTGCCGTTCGTGATGCCTGAGGCTGCCAGCCGGAAAGTAATTGAATGACCTTCTCGGTTAACAACCCAGCTTCATCACTCACCGCTCGGCCATCAGTCATCTGAGATTGAGCATTACGACATGCCACCGTGACCGCCCATTGCTGACCGATCTGATTAATACTTCCACGACCTGCACTGGCTTTCTTGTCGATACGGACAAAATTGACGTGTGCTGACGGCGTAACCTGCGACATCTCGGTTACGCTGACTGAGTTTAACGGCGTATAGATCTTTAGAAGTTCTGGAATTTCTTTCAGCTTTTCTGCAATCTCATCACGCACCGCGAAGAAGGTGCTCATCTATAAAACTCCCGACAATGTCTAAAACCATGACTTCATCTTCAGCATCAATACCAAGCTGAGTCCGAGGTGGAATAATGGATTGCTTAACCTTTCGATACTGGCCACCAACTGCAAAGGTGATGTATTGGCCATTCTTAGGTAAGATTGTTGCGCCGTAATGCAGATGGGGTGCATACGCAACATCTGTACCCACCTCCACACCATTTGAAAGAACATTGTGTGTGTAGGAATTCATCAGGCGGCCAGTATCTCGAAGCGTTTCACCACCCTGCATACGTGCACGCCATGAAATCTTCCACGGGTTCCCATCTACATCAGTACCCGTTAAGAATCGATGCTGCACACTATCCACAAGTCCAGCACCAATCTCATCAAACAGCTGGTTCTTTAATGATTCAAAGTTACCTAATTGATTAAGTATTGCTTCAATCGGTGAACTATCAGCTTGAATGGTTATTGCAAAAGCCATAAGCACCTCACTTCAAGCTGGGCATCTGGTCCAGGATAGAATCTCCAAATACACCACCGGTATATGAAGTACCGACTGGTGCTGTTGAAGGTCGTCCTTTAGGTTGGTCATCCACGATTTGGTTTGTTTCAGGTAACTGAATCTGCAAATGTGCTTTGTTATCAGCCACACGCTTTAAGAATGCAATTGCATCTTCATAGCGTTTTCGCACCTCATCGGTTGGCTGCTCAAAATGAAGGCGGTAGCGTGCAATATCACACGCCATACGCTTTAAATTACTCGGCACATTGGGAAGCGGCAAAGGATAACGACCACCGATATGACCGTTAATCTCCTCCATTGCATCCTGGATTGCATCATTAATTGCTTGAGAACCTTTTGCTGCATCTTCATACATCAATTTCAGGTTCTCAATTGAAGCCCCAAATCGTGCGACCAAATCTGCTTCAGTCGCATACATAGATCACCTACTTGGTTTCGTCAGCAGGTTTTGAGTCTGCTTTAGGTTTTGCAGCAGACTTCACCTTTTCCAGTTCAGCCACCTTGGCTTTGAGCTCAGCAATTTCTTGCTCGGCTTTAGCCTTGTCGGCAGTCACTGTCTGATTGGCTTTAGTTAAGGCTTCATTGGCTGCTGTTAGTTCAGCATTAGCCTTTTCCAGTTCAGCCAAGCGTGCACCTGTGCCATCCGCTTTGGGCTCTTCTTTGGCTTTCGCCTCTTCAATAGCCCCAGATGCTAAAAGGGCCTGAAGTTGTTTAGCTTCAAGCCCTTTGATTTCATCACCTGGCATAAAATGCCCGATGGATTGTTTTGCTGTGTACTTCGGCATGTCTTGCTCCTTATAGAGTGATAAAGCCAGTACCACCAACGACACCGTTCTTATTAGACGGCACAACCAGTGGAGCAGATTCGGTCATCAGCATGATGCCGCTTGGATCTTCACAGTACCATTGACGGTCAAAGTACTGCTGAGCAACGCCGTTGGCCAGCATGTTCTTGATCTTACAGTGAGCTACCGAACCATTGGTATCAGAGATTAGTGAGAAGTAATCTTTAGGAATAAAGCGCTTCACTTGACCTTTGTTACGGTAAGTTGCGTCATATACCCAGAATTCGATTCCATCAAAGGTTCCTTTGAAGGTTGCTGATTCTTTTACACCAAAGCTTGGATTCACTGGAACAGAAATACCCGCATATGGCGTGATGAATTCTTTTTTGAATTCTTCATTGTTCCAGAGAGCCGCCCAAACCAAGCCAGACATAACAGACAGCTTAGCTTCACCACCATCAGCAGCCAATTGACGTTCAAGCATGGTGCGAATATCCGTTACTGGCTTGGCACCCGCTTCATTCCATTTGACCAACGGCGTATATGTCAAAGACGCATCACGACGGTAATCCACCAGGTTGAGCTCATAATCATCTGAGTGAAGCGTGTATTTACCATTTTTCAGTAAATCGATAGCCATCATCATGACTGAGTTATCAATCGCATCATGGTTGCGCTTCATCACTGAGATTTGAGCAATGATCATTTGCTCTTGCTCAGATAGTCGCTGGTTACCAGTTGAGATGATACCTGCAGTACGTAAACGCTCAAGCAAGGCAATCTCAAAAGTTTCTGCCGGAGTGACCTGATTCTTTGGCTTGTAGTAAGCCGGTTTAACGTGGCGTACTTCACCAGATTGAGTAGTATCAAATGGCTTGCCAGGCTGTTGCGGAGATACCAACGGCGCCAGATCATGTTCAGCTGAAAGCTCAGCCAGAGGCACATCATCACGTGTGAATAACGGGCGGTTTGGGAAAAGCTTATCTAAAAGCCATGTGTCCATTGGACGGTAATTCGAGTGGATCAGTGCCAGCTCACCCACATCAAGAAGTTCAAGTGGAGCACCTTCAATATTAAAAGACTGTGGCATGTTGTTTACACCTTAGAAAGTTCGATTTTGTTTTTAGTTGCCTGTGCACGCGCTGCATCATATTCTTCAGCAGCAAGCAAAGTCCCATTAAGCGATACAGCTTCAATACTGAAAACCCCACCGTAGTAGACCGGAATTTCGATTCCATCAGCGGCCTTGATTGTGGCTTCTGCAGCCGTAACGTCTTGGCCACAAATCACATCCCATGTTTTTTCATCAGTAGCGTGTGTGAGTACATTCGCATCTGAAAGTGTAAGTAAGTCACCTTTTTTATAGGCTGTAGCGGTAGTTACTTTGGCATTGGCACGTCGTAACTTTTCATTGTCTAGGACCAGCTTTTTAGACTGGACCGTAATTTTTGGAATAACCTGGCTCATGAATTATTTCCCCTTGTTTTGTTCTGCGAATGCTTGTGCACCAGAAGTGAATTTGTGAGTGTCGGTATTATTCGACTGACCACCTTGCCCCGGATTAGCTTGATGGCTAAACAGGTGAGCAAATGCCGGATTTACACTTGATGTTTGTTGTGTTTGTGGTGTAGCTGGTGGTTGCTGGCTACCTGCAGAAAATTGACGAAGTTGCTTAGCTGAGAATGCAAATGCACCATCATCAAGCTTTTTCATTTCTTCAATATCTTCAGCGCTGAATTCTTTGCCCAGGTCTTTACCTAATGCAGTGATTTCAGCTTCACGTTTTGCTGCTGCGAATTGTTTGTTTTGTTCAGTCAGAGTATTCACCTGACCTTCCAATTCGGTAATTTTGGCCTGAGCCTTTTCTAATTCGGTCACGTCTGTGTCCTCTGGTTGATTAAATTGTTTTGGAGAGTGACTTGCTGCCACTGCGTTTGTATTGTCATCCGCACCCAAAGCACAGAAAGACACCTCACGAATACGACCACCACGGAAAACCGTGATAGGCCCTTGATGCACTTTTCCATTTACAGTGACTGATGCACCCGCTTGGATTTCTTCGACTGCAGAGGGTTCAATTCGCACTGACATCTGCCATGGAAAGCCATCGTCAGAGTCCTGAGCAACCTGAGTACCAAATTCATTACTCATTAGATCGCCTGAAACTGTTAGGCCGTTCTGGTGATCAATGCTGTGGCTATTGATGGCTCCAGCACGTTGCCGGGTTGAGTGATCCAGTAACGCAGGGATTCGGCCTTTAATTTGCATAGAATCAAGATCAAAGATGATTCGATCCCAATACCAATGATCGGTAATAACTTCACCACTGTATGCAACACCGGAGAAAGTCCGCTTCTTCTTGCCATCTTCAGCTTGATCGACATTTAAGTTACCGACCTGGAAGCAATACTGATTCGGCTTATGTTCCTCTTCTTTTGGCATTTCTCATGCTCCATAAAAAAACCGCCCTTTCGGACGGCGTAAAATAGCTACAAATAAACCCACCGAGGTGGGTAAATAGTTCAAGTATTCTTTATAGGTATCAGCTTAAGTTTCCATTCACTATCAAACCTCTTATTTAGAAAGTTTGTTATCTGGTTCTCACGATCTTTGAACTCATATGGAGTTAAGACTATTGCATTCCTTCCGCTAGATACCCCATACCTTGTAAATCCCGTAAGCGCTCTCCTTGTAGAAGTATTATTTGACAAAAGAACCCTTGCCTTTCCTTCTCTTATTAAACGCTTTCGGCCTCTTATTTTAGGGCACTTATCTGCAGGTATTTCGATCTCAATTGCAAAACAAACCATATCCCAACCAAGTGACTAAGCTGTACAGATTTTATAAGTCTACTTTGCCCCTAATCCAATATTTAAATATTCCATTCGTTGTATAAAAAATGTAGCTTAAACATTGTCCTATAGCAGATTAGTTAATTAAAAGATTAATTAACTAGTGGTCTGATCGTATAAACCATCTGCCCTTCAACCGCTTCAATCGAAACAACCTCAAATGACAATCCCATCGGTATTAAAACGCCGTTACCAGCATTCAACATATCCAGATCAACACCCAAGCCTTTAGCATTCTCAATCTTAATCACGATATCTGAAGCTGTATCAGCCATCAGCAACGGCGCATTAAGCTGAGCTGTCTGCCCAACCTGATAAGCCGCTACTTGATTAAGTGTCGCAGCACCCACCACGGTTGAAGCCGCATTGCTCGCCACAGCTTGAATAGCTGCCAGATCAGTACTCAGCCAGCGCTTAAGTACATCATCAGCTAGTGAGCCTGTAGCAGAGTTTAAATAGCCAGTCAGTGCGGCATCATTTCCCTGCACATAGTCCAAGAAGGTGCGAATCGCACTTGGTCGAATGCTTGGATCAAGTGGTATTACTGTATTGGCCACAGTATCGAATAAGTCCCGAGTCTTATCATCCATCGGAGTAAATAGGCTGGTGAGCTTTTTACTCGCCGTCCATTCAGCCTTAATAACTTCTTTCTGCTCCAGGAGATATTCCTTATCTAAACTCGAAGCACTGATCTTTTTATCCACCAGCGATTCAAGTTCACCAAACTGTAATGGATGAGAACTCCAGTCCAAAGCCTCGGCAATTTCAGGCAACTGATCATCAGGTGTAATGCCGTATTTCAGTGCCTGCTTCTCGGTTAAAGCAATCACGGTGCACCGGCAACGAAAACCCAACGGCGGGTAATGTGTCAGCCAGAATGGATGATCAATCGGCAATACAATCCGATTCAAGGCCAAATGACTTGGACGCACTCGACTATCATTGATCGCCGAGTACATCAGGTAAGGTCGTTTAACCTTATTCCGTTGCTGTTGCTGCCAACGGCCATGACCATAAGCACTTTGAATATTGGTACGAAATACATTATCCAGGTAGTGCCTTGGCAGAATGATTTCAGATTCTTCAATTAGCTTCTGAAAATCCTTAAAGGTACCGCCGTCGGCAATGGATTTATTCACTGCCTTGATGACGGTTTCAACCTGCTCAAGACTCGATAGAAAGCTAACCGTGGTTGCCATCTGTCGGGTCTTAAGGTCCATTGAATAGAACTCATCTGGCAGTACAATCTTTTTACTGTGAGCGTACCGAAGCGCCTCAAGAAACGTGATTGGTTGCATAGCTTACTTCCCGTTTTGAGCCGTCACATACCCCAATACATCTGCAGCATACAAAGCCTGATCCAGATTAGCTTTGAACTGGGTCTGAGTTGCACCAGGTATTAATTGCATCAGGTTATAAGCCAGACTTTCAGGGCTATCAGACTTGAATACCAATTCCTTGACCTGATCTGGTTTCAGTAGCTGCAATTCATCCTGACCATCAGTCAGTTCTTCAACTTCCTGCTGTTCTGGTGAGAGCTTGTTGGCTGTTGCCTTAAAGTTGAATGCCTGGCGAGGTAATGCAGTGAATTGATTGAAACCAGTTTGGACTTGATCAACCAGATCTTCTTCTTGCAGCCCATACTCACGAATGAAGTAATCTTTAGAAAGATTGGCACCTGCATTTTTTAAGTGTACGTCTCGCTCTGCCTGGTCCTTATTCAGTGGTTTTGGCTTTTCACCCAACATAACTGTATATTTAGACCACCCATTCAAGACACATAATGAGTCGACTACAGCTTGCAGGGTTGGAGTCACCAATCGAATATCTGACTTCAACTTGTCCAATCTTACATTTTCATGCACTTGGCCAAGGCTATAACTTCCCTTTCCATCTGTTCCACTGGTAAGCGTCTGCCCTAATACAACCTTTTGGATCTGGCGAATCAGTTGGTTATTGAATGATTCAAACGCAGCACCAGCAGTACCACTTGTCCCTGATGTAGACAAAATCTGAACATCATCATCTGCATCAATCGATAAGACGCTCTGTGCATGTGCATTTAACAATGCTCTGCTCATGTCCTCGGTTTCAGTATCTTTACATTTACCCAGTAAGATCGGCGTCCCAAAACGCTCCAGAAATTTAGCCCAGAACTTGAATCCATTCTGTTTAAAGAAGAACAACCAATACAGGGTAGCCAATAGCGCTTTGCCATAGGGCTGTTCATATGTAGCCTTACGGCGTGTTAAAAAGAATTTGAATACCTGATCCACTTCATGCTCGGTACCAATGCCTTCTGGTCGGTAAATTAAGCGGCCATCATTTTTAGGTTCAAACCACTGCATAGGTTTTTCACCGATCCACTGAATACCCAAATAGCCTTCTGGTTTTAACTCATAGACAGCTTCTTGTACTGAATAACCAAAGAACAGTGCACTCATGGCACCAGTAGCAATTTCATGAAACCATTCTTTCAATATCAGATTAAGCTTTTGTGCTTCATCAGTATCATTGGGTTCAACACGCAACGGCGTAGCTAGCAATGCATCAATTCGCGTTTCCACTACTTGAGCAATCTCATCATCATCAAGCAGTACACGTAATCTATGACGTGTAATGCCTGCTTTGCGTAGTACTTCATCCGTATCAGGCTGTTTGCCAAAGTTCACCAGAAACTGAGTGACCGCTTCTTGAGTGTATAAATTGCCATAAGACAAAGCCTTCTTTGACGCTTTGTCCTTTTTAGACTTTGCCATGTAAACACCTTAATAAGTTCGAGATCCTGCCCCTGCAGGTTTTTTTGGAGTTCTAGCTTCATTTAGCTCGTTAAATGCATCACTACCAGCATCCACTTGGTCATCATATTTACCATTGGGAAAGTTTCGCAACTCATCAATGAATGCCTTATTCCAATCACCACGAAGCATTTTTACATTCCCCACGTTGACCTGAGCTGCAAAAGGCTGAGCCCGGGTAATCTTGTCACCCGATACTGTCTCTGCCTTTACATTGAAACCAGACAACTTGGTGATAAAGTTCTTCGCTTGAGCTTTACCTGCCTGACCTGGATCCTGAGGTAATCGAATGGCAACTGATTTACCATCCATCTCTGCAGTTTGTTTGATACGTTTTTCAACGCCGTCGGGACCTAGCTGTGCATGCTGTACATCGACGATATAGATATAACCATCTCGGCTTTTGGCCTCACGTACACCTGCTGTGAAGTCACCTTCATTTTCAGAAGATGCTAAATCCCAAGCGCGTACCTGATGAGTAATATCTGCAGGTAACGCATCCACAATTTCAATATTGTCAGGTTTAAAAAAACCACCGGCTGGTGGTGAGGGTTGTTGACGATATTGGCCGGCAAAAACATACGGCGCTGCCAGCTCCATTCTTTCAAGCGTCTCAATACTATGTTTAGCTGGCCAGAGTGCTGAGCCATCATCCTGGATTGCAGAAAGGCATAAGTGTTCCCATTCTTCACCATTACCGCCGTCAAGCAGCCAGCCTGCCAAATCTTCCTCATGCAAACGCTGCATGATGACAATAATGGGGGTATCTGGTGAGTTGGTACGAGATTCAAGTGTATTTTGGAACCACTCGATTACACCCTTACGGATCGTATCAGAGCGGGCTTCACTGGCTTTATGCGGGTCATCAATAATGATTGCCCCGCCAAATGAATCTCGAAATTTACCAGCACCAAAACCTGTAATAGTACCGCCGGTTCCTTGTGAATAGCAGACACCACCTTCAGCGGTACGCCAATCATCCTTAGCCTTACTATCATCACGCAATTCAAAATCAGGAAAAACACGCTTATAGGCTGCTTCCTGCACCAAGTTACGAGTCTGGAATGCGTTATTTGCTGCGAGTGTTGCTGAGTAGCTGACATGAATAAACTCACTGTCAGGCGCTTTGCCAAAACACCAAGCCATGAAATTAATCACTGCGAGCTCAGTTTTAGAATATCGGGGTGGAATATTGATAATCAGTCTTTTGGTTTCACCCCGATACACCTTCATTAGTGCATCACATACCACACGGTGGTGCCAGTTATGTAGCCATTTGTACTTACGCCGTTCCTTAAACATAAAACGCGAAAAAAAATATAGATCTTCTTGAGCTTCAAGCTGAATCGCTAATTCCCGTGCTGGGTCAGTATTCATTTAGAACTCGCTCCCGTGCTTTCAGGTAGCTATCCGTAGGTACATTCTGATTGATGGTTTCTATTGGCTTACCATCTTTACCGGTAATTTCCTGCTTAGTCACACGGCCATCTGTTTCTTGAAAGGCTTGCTTGAGCAGGTTTTGTTTTGCTCGCTTATTTTTTCCAGAATCTTCATACATCTTTTGGAGTTCACGCAAACGAAAGGCTTTATTGGCAATTGCAATATCTTCAATATTCTCTCGGAAGTCCTTACGAGTGCGCTCAAACAATTCCTTTAGTTTTTTACTTAAGTTACGCCCAGCCACTTTGGTTGGATCGTAAAGTGCAACCTGCTGTCTGGTAATTTCAATCTCATATTCTTGCTTTACTGCTTCCACTACTTGTTGAGGTGTTTCAAAGCAAGCAAGAGACTGAACTATAAACATTTTTACAGGCTCTTTAAGTGCTGCCATAAACACCCCTTTTGTATAGCTACGTATAGCAAGATAGGCAAAAAAATTTAACCGATGACACAATTGCCACAACATGCAGCCATACTTGTTTCAGAAACAAACGGCGCATTCTTGGCAATTTCAACGAGACGTTTCACTGACTCATCAGCTCCCCATCGTTTAGTTTCACCAAAGAACACTTCCACATCATGACCAGCTAAGTAATGCTTAGGCAGGCCAGTCATATCGCTATAAATTATTTCACCATCGTCATCACGCTCTACACCAATGTGATATAGCTCATGCTCAATCAACCGGCAGAAATCCCGATCTGTTGCCTGTTCGCAATAAGTGGCATCTACAGTAATCAGATATTGAGGTACCAAACCAAACCAGTCTCGCATCTGTTGTTCCTGGCGTGCTTTCTTCCAGCCACCCACGTTAAACATGACCTTTTCACATTGGCCAAGCACCATACGTTTTTTCGCTATGGCGGCAGATGAAGCCCAGGCGAATGCAAGGAACTCTTCATTGTCATGAAGTAACTCTGCAATATGGTCATGATCCGGGTTATGTAGTTCACCACCTAAAGTAAGCCAGTTATTTACGACCCATTCTTTAAGTTCGGGTGCAGGTGCCAAGCGAATGGCTTCCTCTTCTTCGGCCTGATCAATCAGATCTGTCGGGGGGAATGGTCTGAACTGTTCCATGTGATGCCTTTAAATTTCTAAGCCATTGTATAGCCCTGCTGGATGATGAAATATCCGAGACTTCGAAGCGTATATACCGATATCCCATTTCTTCAGCATGATCATAACGATCAATGCTCCATGCCTTAGTAGCCAGCTTACCCTTACGTCCACCAGACCAAGGACCACCCGCTATTTCAATCAAAGTAAGGTAGCCAACCAGGTGTAGATCAAAACGCCAGTGTTTAGTGGTTTTAAAATGAAAATATTCTTCGTATTTGATTTCCATTCGATCAAGGATTTCTTTTAGTCGATCGAATGCTTCTAAATACTTACCAGATGCTTTTGGTAATGGTCTTGTACGTGATTTCTTTTTTGGCGGGATTTTTTGGGTGAAAAGTTTGTAGGTCTTTTGATCCATATCTAATAACCACATCACTCCTTGATAGGACCCTTAACTACAATTCATCTTTTATAATTTTAGTTTGATCAATCATATTATTAATTAAATTTTCTATCTTCGGTGCGAGCAATATAAGCTCTTGACGATTTGATTCATATTTATCTTTATGAGGAATTGGATAAATCTGATCATCAATATCCTTTGTCTTATTTAACTCTTCGAATTTTTTCACTATCTCTAAATTCTCATTCATTTCGATTGAGAGCCTATTAAAATATCGAATTTCTGTATGTAAGCTACTAACTAAATATAAAAATTTTTCAATATTTTTTTCAGTTCTTATTTCCCTATAAAGTAAACTTAATTGGTTCAATGGTTTTGTAAAAATTATTTCAATGTGATCTATTTTTTCATCTTTTAAAATGAATTCCAAACAATCAAATACTAACTCCTCTATTTCAATAGCTTTACTATTAATCAAGTCTAAACTTAATGATAGTGATTTAACTCTATGCTCTTCACGCCAATCATTAAAAAGCACAATCGCTGCTACTGGTGCAAGGAAAGATGCTGAAATAGTTAGGGCATCTTTAATTAAATCATAAGCTTTATTTGGGTCGAAGTTTGTTCCGAGCCTCAATAAAAATGCCCCAACAATTAAATAAACCCCCATGAAAACCAATGTCCATTTACAAATTTTATTTATCTTTTCTTTAAATTTTTGATTTTTCATATATCCCCCTTTCATTAAGGGAATAATACTAAATATAAGCGGATTTTTATAACTTAAGAGTAAAGCGCCACACGCAAATTCTTAATACGCTCTTTCAGCTTAATCATGATGCCGTCAATCGCATGCAACTCACTAAGCGTTAATCCGGATCGACTGAGATTCTGATATTTAGACAGCTCAGCACTACAAAATTCTAAGTCTTGTTTAGCTTGTACTTTGTCTGTCATAGGTACCACCAATAAGAAAAGAAAAACCCCTCAACATCTAGAATGCGAGGGGCTTTGTTTGCCGTAATACGTTCGGCGATTTTGAAATAAAAAAGCCCGCTTAACTCTCTCCAATTAAACGGGCTTGACTTGCGTTACAACGTCTTTCTTCTTTTGCAGAGCAACTATATTGCTTAAGTATTACAGCTTTATGAAACAGCTCTTTGCTTGAGTGATTGTTATTTAACTTCTTTCAAACAATCACGACACACCTTGATTTCTTCATCATCAATTGTGTAGTCAACCTTAGTCGCACCGTGGAAGCCGAATAAACACATCAGTAATCTAAGCATAATTTTACTCCTGGACAATCAAGCAATCATGTCGCAAGAAATGTCAGTTATTTTCACTTATAAAACATGAATTTATAATATTAATTGCTGAAATAATGTCATTAACTTTGTCGAACTAAGCAAGATTCCTTCCTGGTTAATCAAGCATTTTAATTTGGTATGATTACACTAATATTTCTCAGGGCAATAAAAAAGCCCACCATTTGGCGAGCTTTCCTTGATGCTTAAACCTATTTTTGACATTTCACGTTAAACTGGTATTCGTCTTGAGTGACCTTAATTTTAATATTTTTATATTTTCGTTTGTTTGGATCCATTGCCGAGCCAGCCACTTCCTCAAAAAAGCTACGATCATTCATTAGCTCGCCATACGCTTTATAGCCTAATAAAATCTTTTCAGGCTTTTTACCTTCAGCCACTAATTTACCGAGAGTATCTTCTAGTTTTTTAACAGTTAAAATCGCCATTTCAATTAGAGCTCAAAAACAAAAAGACATTATCACTTAATTTTATGAATAAATAATGTCAAAAAAGCCCACCATTTGGCGAGCTTTTAAATCAATCTAGTGCTTTAACGTACACTTCGATCACTATAACAGAAATATGCCATATCTTGGCATGCCAGTCAAATACTATTCGATTCTCAATCGTTTATCGTGCCCAGCTAGATAAAACTTACCTGCATAGATCATATTTCGCAGAACGTTTCGACCCAATTTGAATTCTTCTTCCATCTTGCGATCTGATAGCCCACGTACATTACGCTCTACAAATAACTGAACCGCACGCTTACCAGACTCACAAACCGAACTAGACTTATTAAAATCTACAATCAACTTCCGCACCTGCTCAGCTTCAAAATCATTAATCTGGCAAATGACCTGATCCTTACGTGGTGCCACCCCTTTGTTGTTTTCAAGAATCAGCCAGTAAATCTGATTTACCCCAAGTGAGTCCGGCTCATGTCCTGACTTCATGCGTGAAATCTGGATGTATGCCCCATACTGCTTAAGCCAATCTTCAATAGTGAACTTACCCCAATCCATTATTTCCGCTTTAATTGCTGCATTCATCGTATTTCCCCTACCATCTTCTCTAACTGCTGGATCGCGTGACCTGACTTCACTTGATCTGTACTAAACCGTATTACTTGAAAACCCATCATTGTTGCGGCGTTATATTTTTCCATGTCCCCGATATACCCCTTGCCTCTGGTATGCCTTCCTCCGCTCCATATCCCGCCTTCAATCTCTACAAGAATCTTTTTATCAATTAAGTGAAAATCTGCTCTCCACTTGCGATCAGGATGAAAATAAAACTCCTGCTCAAACTTAATTTTTAATGTCTTTAATTCTCTAGCCAGCTTCGCTTCAAACTCATTCGGTACTTTTTCGCCTTTGACATTAGGGCGTGTGGAGCGCCCTTTCGGTCTGGTGGCTTTAACCATTTTTTTGTATTCAGCGAGTGAATAAGCTCTCAATGCTCAATTCCCTTGGCCAAATCCAAAAACAGTAATTTGGCTGTTTCCGTTAATGTGAATCCCTGTGGTGTTTCCCCATCTTTGGCAACCAAGCCCCACGTCACCAGCCCATTCAAATAACGTTGCAAACTCCGGATGGAAATTCCCATATTAGGTTCAATCGCCTTATGGATCTGCTTGACCGATACTCGTCCTTTGGTGGATGACATGATTTTAAAGATCATCAAATGCATGTAGGTTCGATCTGCTTCAGTCAAGCTGTGTCTCCTCTTAGCACACCGTTAAATCCAACTTGCTTCAGGTAGCTCTCCCATTTCTTGGCCTGTTCAGGTTTCTCAAGTTTTACTGCAATGCGAGCAGCAAGTTTTTCATAGGATTCTCCTGGCTCAGCATACTTACCTGCAAACTCTGGGTGGTTTGCAAGTTTCTGGGCAAAGGTTTGAATCTGTTTTTCAGTCAGGTGTTTTGGTTCTGCAGGAGCGTTTGATTTCTGATGGCCATTCGAATTTGAGTACTTGGTTCGGTAGGCATTGATCAACCAGTCTGCAAAATGAAAGTTCATAAGCTCATCACAGAGATTCTTTTCAGCGTTGTAGATTTCGAATGCTCGTTTCTCTCGTTCTGCCCAGGTTGAATTCATGAGCATCTCAAAATCCAAATCGGGATCAGCCAGAAAAATCTCTTGACGAAGTTTTTTAAAGCAAAGCCACGTTTTTTTATTTTTAGATTCTAATGGGAGATTCATTGGGAGATTCTGTGTCCCGTTAACGGCACTATTCAAAGTCCCGTTATTGGCACTATTCAAAGTCCCGTTAACGGAATCATTCCGTTTTTGGTACTGTTCCGTTTCCGGTACAATTTCAGATAAATTTTTTTCCTGTAATTGTTCCGTTTTTGGCATTGTTTCCCGGCCATTTACACCATTTAGTCGATAGACTTTTACACGTTTCGTAGAACCTTTGCGCTCACCTGTATCTGCAATCAACTCGTCTTCCAATAGTTCAGCAATAATCTTCAGTACGGTTTTACGCTCAAGACCGGTATCCTTCTCAAGGCGTTGCATACTTGGGTAGCAACAATGGTCTTCACCGGCACGATCGGCCAATGAGAGCAAAATGAGGCGTTTCAGAGGCATACGGCAGCCTCCTTTCTTCTCATTCAATTCCACTCTCCAAGCCCAGTTTGTAGCATCTAAGCTCATATTAATTCCCGTCCCGGTTGGTGTTACTATCCTTTAGTGGTTTTACATATCCACCAAAGTTCTCAATCGAATTTGATTTGATCAGACTTGTAATAATCTGGTTAGCGTAATAGATGGTGATTCGAAAGCGTCTGGCCATAAGCTGTGAAAGTTCTACCTTGGTCACAGCAGCATTGTTTTCGTCATACCCTTTCTTACGCAGGCTGAGTTTCTTTTGTTCATAGAGCTCATGCACAATACGGAGTGCAGGTTCATAAAATGACTGAATGTATTGTTGCTCCCTGTACCCAGCCTGGTTTGAGAAAAGACTATTCATTGTGAGTATCCTCCCCGTATAACTCATCTACGAGCCCATCAACTGCTAGGAAGAAGTCCACTCCTTTCACATATGCATCATCTGGTGCCAAGCCTAGTTCAAACTCACGTTTTTCAATTTCCTGGATTAGTGTGTTTTCAGCATGTTGTTCTGAAAGAACCTTACATTTGTCAATGCATTGATACTGTGCTAAATTTAATTCCATGTTCATTTTTCCTTCATGACTTGTGAACTACCAAAAGCCTGACCTCGCACATCAGGCTTTTTCTGTTTGTAGAGCTGATAAATACTTTGCACACTCACCTTTCATGGCTTTACGTAAAGACTGAATTTTGTGTTCGATTCCTTCCAGGATGCGATCTGTCTCATCCATTTCAGCAGGTGTCACCACACCATCTTCCAGAGCAGATAAAACCTGTTTATTCGCTGCGCCATTACCAACATTCATGCCAAGCAGTGATTCAAGAACACCTAGTTGATGATCTTTTCCTTCCGCTTGATCCACTGGAACTAATGCAAAACCCAATTTATGCGCCCATACTTTTAAAGAAGCTGGGTTTTGCGTATAAGTCAGCATTGCTTCAAATGCCTTTAGGCTCGGCAAATGGTTTTCCATGTTTGGATTGGCATAGTTCAAAATCGTGTTGTGAGACACGCCTACTACATCAGCCAACTCCTTTGGTGTAATGCCATTTGATTGGTGAATCATCTTATGTAGTGCGGTTTTGCTTTCCTTGGATATATCCATGTGAACACCTTGTTTACTTTCACGTTTATTAAAAATGCTAAGTTGTTGATAATTGGTTTAAGCGATTAGCGATAAGGCTTGATTCCGGATGTAGTTAAAATCCACATCAGGACACAACAGATCACAACTCACTTGACCGTTACTCTCCTTATCAATCTTGATTGCTAAGGAGACACCACATTTGCTATTGCCATACATGATTTGATTTAAGTAACCAATCGATGTTTGGCAGCGTTTAGCAAATGCTTTTCGCTCACTAGCGGTTAATTGGCTGAGGTAACTTTTAAGTTCGACTGTTTGGGAAGAAGACATTTTAATCTCCCTTACTAATTTAATTTAGTAAATACTAATTTTTATCACTTAACAAGTCAATAAAGATTTAGTGTTTGCGAATTTACTTTTTACTAAAAAGTCTGTGAAATACCGAAATGGACATAATTTCTTTAAGACGCGCTAATTTGCGCCAGGCTATTGATGCCAAAATAAAATCTGAGGGGTTTTCTTCGGATGCTGCCTTTTGTGAGCATTATGACCTGAATCCAAGTCACATATCTCAGCTTGTGAAAGGTCATGGGAGTTTTGGTGAGCGTGCCGCACGCAATCTTGAGAGAAAGGTCGGGTGGGAAGTGGGCCTGCTTGATAGAGAGCCGACAAAAAATATTTTCGGTGAAGAGACTTTAGCCAATGTTCCGCGAGTTAAGGCGCGCATGGCTCCTGTGTTATCTTGGGTACAGGCTGGTAATTTTACCAATGTCGCAGCAGTTGATATGAGTCAAGTTTCACAGTGGTTGCCACTACCAGAAGATGAATGTTCAAACTGCTTTTTTCTTAGAGTTCAAGGGATAAGTAATTTCCCAGATTTTATTGAGGGTGACTACATTGTTGTGAATCCAGATGTTTATTATGGAGACATGCAATCTGGAGACATCATTGTAGTTCGTCGAGGTGATGATGCTACTTTTAAGAAATTGGTTATTGAGACAAATGGAAAGAGATACCTTCAAGCATTAAATCCAGACTTCAAGCCAAATACTATTGAATTTGATGAAGAATGCCAATTTGTTGGCCAGGTTGTGGACTGTGTACGCTACGTTTATCATGCAAAACCACGATTAAGAAAAAATTAAAAATAAAAGGCTTTTATTGAATGGGTAAGGCTGTTGGGTTGTATAGGGTTATTTAAAAAAACAACTTAATTTAGATTTAAGAATTACTAATTAAATGAATTTTTATGGCGGGGTTATCGTGAAGTATATAAAGTTATCAAGAGTCTGTTTTGATGAATTAGGTATAAGAAAACTTAAAAATTTTAGTATACCTATCACAGATAGGATCACCTTGATAGCTGGGCATAATGCTATTGGAAAATCAACTATACTTGGAATCATTGCAAATAGCTCCGGTGTTAAGTCTGCAGATTACAAATCCTATTTTGAAAAAACTTATCAATCTAAATTTGAAGAACTTTTTTATTTAGATGATTCTGAAATATTGCCTCCTGGACAACGAGGGCATGCAATTCTTACTTATCACATTGAAACAACTAATCATGAAGGGTTAGAGTTCTGCGCTATACATAAAAAGAAATGTAATATAAGTAAAAATACAACCTCCTCAACAATTCGTCCCCGATTAATCCCTCGAAGTGAAGATCGTACACAAAGTGAAGAAATTGGTATTGGAGGGGGTGATGGAAAGATACCTCTACCAACTATTTATTTAGGTATGAGCCGTATGACCCCAATTGGGGAATTTGAAGACGCTGATATTAGTAAAAGAATTCTCAAAAACATGGATGATGAGGATAAAAAATTTATACATGAAACATTTAATAAAATTATTCGAATTAATAATAATCCTACCCCTGAAATTGTTGATCATGATTTCAAAGGAAGTAAAAAGAGATCTAAAGTCCCTAATATGGAATTTAATACATTATCGATATCTTTAGGGCAAGACTCAGTTAGCGCTATAGTTACAGCTTTAGCTTCATTTAATAAACTAAAAAGAAAGCTAAAAGATTCTTATATTGGCGGAGTTCTAATCATTGATGAAATAGAGTCAGGGCTTCACCCTAAAGCTCAAATGAACTTGATACAAGTTTTGAAAAAACATGGTAGAGATCTCAAGCTTCAGATTATGGCAACAACTCATTCTCTTACCATAATTAAATCTGTACTGAAGGATCAAGAAGATCAGAGTAAGTTCGAAGAACCTAAAGACTCTGTGATTTATTTACAAGATACTCGTATGCCAAAACCTATGCAATTTCCTACATATGAAAAAATTAAAAATGATATGTTACTTAATATAGAGGAAATACAAGAACTTAAGCCCATTAAAGTTTACTTTGAAGATAAAGAAGCTTGTTTTTTCTTTGAAAAAATAATGGCCTATTTAAATCTTAAAGATGAATTGCTTGAATTCGGACGTCCCTTAAAATTAACGTCAGCATCTCTTGGCTGTGATGTTTTAATAAAACTAAATAAAGCAGATGAATACTTTTCAAATGTTATTATTATTTTAGATAATGATATCGTTACTAAATCGACATATTTTGAATTTGTACAATCACAAAAAAATATGCTCACTTTACCGGGAGACAAGTCTTTTACTCCTTCCACCGCTCCATATTTAAGGAATCCAGAAAATATTGTTTACAGTTACCTAAATAATAAACTTATAAATTATCATCAAGAATCTGATTTTTGGGATAGCTGTAAATACTCATCTGATTATGTTGAACAAAATATTCTTGATTTAAACCTGACAGATATGTCCAATAACGAAATTATGAAAAAATGGTTTAACAAAAATCTTTTTCATTTTGATAAGATGGGAATTATTGAAAAATGGTGTTTCGAAAACGATTCTTCTATTCAAAAATTCAAAAAAGAGTTTTTTGAAGTTCTTGCACACTTAAACTAAAGGCTACTTAAATCCTTATGCGCTTCTCAACCCCCTTGCGTTATCCTGGTGGAAAAGCCAAATTTGCACCCTTCGTTAAAGATTTAATGCGAGCCAACACGCTTCAAGGAGACTATCTTGAACCTTATGCTGGTGGTGCTGGTGTTGCTTTAGATCTACTTTACAGTGATTACTGTCAAAATATTCATATTAATGATTTAGATATAGCTGTTTATAATTTTTGGATTTCAGTGACTGAAAATACAGAATACTTTTTAAAACTTTTACATGATACTCCAGTAACTATTGAAGAGTGGTTCAAGCAAAAAGAAATTTTAGATACTCCTGAAAATCATAGTCAAATTTCTCATGGATTTGCTACTTTCTTTTTAAATAGAACTAACCGATCAGGAATTCTAAAAGGAGGTGTCATCGGGGGGAAAAATCAGACTGGGAATTATCAATTAGATGCACGCTATAACAAAAAAGATTTAACTAAACGTATTGAAAAAATTGGGGAATATCGTAATCGAATTAAAGTTTATAATCTTGATGCTTTAGAACTTATAGGGAAGGTTGATGAGTTGTTACCATCTGATTCATTGATTTATCTTGATCCTCCTTATTATGTTAAAGGCCAAGGTCTTTACCGCAATTTTTATGTTCATGATGATCATGTAAGAATCCGAGAAGCTTTGGATAAGATCAATTCTAAATGGATAGTTTCTTATGATAATTGCCCTGAAATCAAAGAAATTTACGCAGGTTATCATCAGGAAGACTATGAATTGAATTATAGTGCATACTATAAAACTAAAGGTTCAGAGGTTATGATTTATTCAGACCAAGTGAATCCTGTAAAAATACTTAATAAGCAACTAGATCTCTCAATAGCTTAATTGATACCCACCCCTGCGGTGGGTTTTCTTTTATATAATTCAAAGTCTAATAACAATAAAATCAAACTATGAAAATAACAACTTTAACCGCCCTACTCTTATCCTTGGCTTTCACTGGTTGTGAGAAGAAAATTGGGGAAGACATAGGTCCAATCCTCTCCACAGCAGCTCTTGAGAACTCAGATAATATTTAGTAAATACATAGAAAAGTTAGACTCAGAGTTCACCACACAAGATGGGCGAATTAAAATTTTATGCAGAAACTACCCCTGCGAGTTTGAAAAAAACTATATACCTAACTTGTTGAAGCTATCACCCGGTGAATACTCTGAAGTTGCACTTTTGGCTGATATGGATTTGGTTTTGGATCACTACAAAGAGAAAGATGCTATTCAGTGCTAAAGCTTTCTTACTTCTGAAATATTAAATCTTTATATTGGACTTAAGACCTCTCATGACCAGGTCTGTAATAACTAAGTAAAGCATCACTAACCCGCTATCCGCGGGTTTTTCTTTATGTAAGGTAAGTGTAACCTTGTCTTTAAATGTTACATTATAATAATTAGTATAAAGATACCTATGATTCAAAAATAGAAAGGTAAATATTAATGAAATATTTGTTAGGTGCAGCATTGTTAGGATTAGCAATTACTGGCTGTACTTCAAATCCAAAAAACGAAGTGGTTCAAGAAAAAGTTGTGAGCAATACTCCAGCTGAAACTCAGGTAATTAACTTTACTGGCCCAATGGATCTTACAGTTGAATTGAAATCTTCGGATAATTTTGAAACAGCTTTAATGACTGATAACTCTGGCAAGGTCTATCACCTTAAACGAGCTATTTCAGGAAGTGGTGTGCGTTTAGCCAATAATGATGGTGTTTCAATTCACTTCAAAGCTGGTGAAGGTATTGTAGAGTTTATGAAAGACAAACCTATCAGTATTACTGAATACAAAAAATAAGATTATTGCTCTAGGACAACCCACCCCATTGGTGGGTTGTCTTTTTATTATATGAAGTAATATTCCTATTTATTAACCGATGGAATTTCTAGAAAATTTAAGTAAAGTGAATTAAGTTTTTGAATAATTAGTGAGCTAATCAGTTTAAAATTATAATATATGACGCTGTAGTCTAAAAATTGTTTTTCCATATCTCTCTTAGTACAAATACGGACTAACTTAATGAATAATATTAACTTTAAGAATTTCGAAGAAGCTGGCCAAGCCATTTTAAAATTCTTATCTCAACGATTTGGATTTAAGCTATGGATGATTACCCGTACTGAAGGTGATGACTGGATCGTGTTACTAAGTGAAGATAATGGCTATAACGTTAAGCCAGGACAAGTATTTCGATGGGCAGATTCGTTCTGCTCACACATGGTACAAAATAATGCGCCCCGCATTGCCCCTTACTCGCCCGATGTTCAAGTTTACGTAGACGCACCTATAAATCACTTAGTCCCAATTAAAGCCTATATCGGCCAACCTCTGTATAAAGAAGATGGGTCCCTTTTTGGCACTCTCTGTGCAATCGATCCTGAACCTCAATCTAAAAATCTGGTCGAGGAAGCTCCATTATTTGAGCTGCTAGCACAAGTGCTTAGCTATAATATTCAAGCTGAATTAAAAGCCGCTGAGTACATACGTAAAGCTGAACGGTTTGAAATGGAGGCATTGTCCGATCCCATGACTGGCCTTTTTAACCGTCGTGCTTGGGACCAGTTAATTGTATTAGAAGAAAAGCGCTGTAAGCGATATGGTCACCCTGTTGCTATTCTCATGATTGATCTTAATGACCTCAAAATCACCAATGATACTTTGGGGCATGCTGCAGGTGATGAACTCATTCAAAAAATGGCTTTAACCCTCAAAAACACTGTACGCAATAATGATATTGTCGCTCGTCTAGGTGGTGATGAGTTTGCTGTACTCAGTATTGAAACCAACCGAGAAAATGCGGATAAACTTGCAACCAGAATTCAAACTGCTATTGCAAAAGCTGGCATTAGTGCTGCAATTGGTTTTGCAATGCGAAATCCCACATACGGTCTATCAGCAGCTATCATAGAGGCAGATGAAAAAATGTATCAGGATAAAGCCCTAAGCAAATCACCTGAGACTAATTAATAAAAAACGCGAACCCGACGCGGCTCTTGGAGCGGGTGGAGAACTTATGCTTGAATTAATTGTTATTGATATATCTGAAACTAAACCAAAATCACTCTATGCTAGACAATTCAAAACCCATCCTCGCGTAGGTGAATGGATTGAAATAGATGAAAATGACGAAGGGGTTTTATATGAAGTTGTTAAGGTTGCTCACTCGACAAATGGTGGTGATTCAGATTTATACGTAAAGCCTCTAGGACTAACTTATGAAGTTGTTGGGAATCTTTGTGGTAAAAGTGATTAGCGATATTTAAATGGTTTTCGCTTAAATCATTAGGATTAGTAATTAAAACACCGATAAGTTTCACCCCAGTTAGTGGAGATGAATCCATTACCTCTATTAACTGACCTTCTTTTGTAATACCAATCATTCTAATGACTCCAAACAACCCATCCCTGTGATGGGTTTTCTTTTGCCTATTAAAGCATAAAAATTAGTAAAAACTTAATATTCACTAAATTTATTTAGTAATTACTATTGACAGTTTATTTAGTAAATACTAAATTACATTCACAGACAACAAAAAGCTCCAGCGTTGCGCTAACAACCTGGAGCGTGACCCACTCTCTCTCAGTGAGTAAGTAAATTATGATTACAAAATTAACTCCACACAATAGTTTCAAGGTGACTCTTGTTGCTACTGCCTTAACTGTAAGCGCATTGGCGTTTGGTTGGCATGCTGACTTTGGCACTAGCCAAGTAGCTCCAGCTCAAAACATTCAATCTGAATACGGCATTGTGTCTTTAAAAATGCTGGACGACGTACGCGGTGAAGCAACCCTTAATCTAGATGGCTTCCGTTTGGAAATCACTTCGTTTGAAGTTGCAGCACATCCAGATGGCTACGGTGTACCAGGTTCCGAGTTCACTAATGTAGAAGTTATAGAACTTGGTGAAATCAAGGTATTTGATGCTAATGGGACTCCATATAACGACTTCACTGATTATCAGGATCACCGCGAAATCAACGCAATGATCGCTGGTTATATCATGAAACACCGTCTGGTGGAGGTGCAGTCATGATTCTTAAATCTGCCGACCAAATCTTTGAAGCACTTTTGAATGGCCAGCTGGTTTACTGGTGTGAATATGGCTCTGATGATTGGTCCCCGCTTAATGACCAAGCACAAGTTAATTTTGCTGATCTTTACACTGGTTTCCTGCAATTCAAAGCAGATGAACTACCTGTCATTCCAATGCCAGTAGAGTTTGGCTCAACTCATCGTTACTTCTCTGAATACATCAAGACGTTTGAAGGACTTGAGATTTACAGGGTTGGTAAAAACCGGGTGAGCTACTTCGCTTTACGTGTCAAAAGCTCAGGAACTATTGCTGACTATTTCTGCAATACGCTGATTTACTCCATCCAACCTGACGGCTCTCTGAAGAAAATGGATAAGTCTACAGCTCCACAGTGGATTCTAGATGGTTTGGAAAATGCGCGAGTCGCCATGCGCAAAAATAAACGTCATCAAGTTTTAGAAAGTACCGGCTTCTTTGGGTCTGAGGACTATAAGAACTTTAAACGTAAAAATCGTCATCCAGGAGCTGTGTAATGTCAACTGTATTTTTTAAGAAAGCGGAACGTAAAAACGCGAAATTACGCCTCGCTCTGGCTGGCCCTACTGGCTCAGGTAAAACCTTAGGCGCACTTCTTTTGGCTAAGGGAATTGGTGGAAAAATTGCTGTCGCTGATACCGAGAACAGTAGCGCTGAGCTATATGAAGATGTTGTTGAGTTTGAACATGCAAATATTCAACCTCCCTACACTCCTGAAAAATTTATTGATGCTATCCAGGCTGCAGAGAAAGCTGGTTTTGACACCTTAATTCTGGACAGTATTACTCATGAGTGGTCCGGTGTTGGTGGCTGTTTGGAAATTGTCGACAAGCTCGCCAGTACAACTTTCAAAGGTAATAGCTGGGGTGCATGGAGCCAAGTTACCCCAAGACACCGCAAGTTTATCGATGCAATGCTTCAATCCAGCATCAATATTATTGTGACCATGCGCAGTAAGATGGATACCGTTCAGGTTGATGCAGGTAACGGTAAAAAGAAAGTTGAAAAGGTTGGAATGAAAGCTGAACAGCGTGACGGTATTGAATATGAGTTCACCACTGTTCTAGATCTAACTCACGACAACTATGCAGTTAGAACAAAAGACCGTACCCGAATTTTCAATGAACCCATGCTTCTTTCTGAACAAGCTGGAGTATTGCTTAAACAGTGGTTGAACTCTGGATCTGCTAACGCATGCATCAACGGCAATCAGTTCTTAGAACTTGAAGCACTTATGCAACAAGCTGGAATTGATATTGAAAAGTACTGTGCTAAGCGAGGATTAAACAGTCTTCATGATGTTCAACAGCAGAAGTTTGATGAAACATGCGCCGGTATTCATTCCATCATTCAACGCAATCAACAAGCACAACAGGCTAATGAACAGCAATTACATGCTGAAAATGAAGCACGTCTAGAAAATGATTATCAAGCTGCATTGAAGGATATCCAGAATGCTAGTCACGTTAATGATCTAAATCGGCCTGCGGATTACTTCAAAGGCACAAAGTACGAACAACAAATTTTAAATGCCTGTCAGGCGAAATCAGATATGGAAGGATGGTCAGCATGAAGATTTTAAATAGCAAAGAAGCTTTTGAAGCAATGATGGCTGGCCGAAATATCATATGCCGCACTGTTGGTGAATCAATGGATTTTGATGATCTATCTCAATTCCCTGCCACTATTTTCGCTATGCCAGGCTATGAGTTCTGCATCAAGGTTGAGACCATGGAGCTGGCTGGCATTACATTTGCTAAGCCTTTGACTCTTGATGACGTGGTGGAAGGTCAGGAAATTTTCTTGGTTTATCCCAATCACATTGCACATACTCAATTCACTTCACTATCTGGAAAGTATGTTGAATGTATAAAAAATGGTTTTGCCCAGATGGATCAGGAGAATGCTGAATTACAGCTACAAGCAATTGGTAAACTTCTTGGGCGAACTATTGCTTACCCTTTGACGATAGAAAGTCATTACAAGCCTGAAAAGAAACGTCGTAGTCGAAAAGCCAAGGAAGATACTGAACAGCCTGGTATTCCAACTGGTCCAGATAATGCTGCACCAAATATTGAGAAACGGCCTGAGCTAGAAGTAGTTCAATCTGTTGAAGCCATAGAGCAAGAAGCCACTGTTAATACTGAAGCACCTACAGAAACTGAAGAAGATTCGGTTGAAACTGACCCGGTAAAGCTGGTTGAAAAGTTTACAGCGCAAATTGACCAGTTTACTAAGGTTGATGACGTTCTTTCATTCCGCCACGTATTTCTGGCTAATGGATACTTAGATCAAAAAGATCAACAGCATTTGTGCAAGCAGACTGAAGATAAATTGCTTGAACTGAATCCTGAGCAATACACGCCTAAGGTTGAACCTGAGTCAGTCATCAAAGAACTAGTTGAACCCGATCAACTAAACATAATTGAAGAAATCGAACATCAAGCCACTAAAGACGTTCAACAAGCTATTTGCAAGGATGCGATGTCAGGCAATGGAAAATCAAGCTATCCAATCGATATGCTTTATACCAAAAAGAAACAGGTACTGATCAATCGGATCTATGACATGAATTCAGTAGAAGCTTTGGAGCGATTAGCACCAGCAATTCCTGCGGCTAAATTACTTCCCGCTGATCATCAAGAATTACTCGGCATATATGCACAGCGCAAAGAGATTTTGATCCAAGCTAGTGAAACTGGTGAAGCTTCATGATCTATCAATATTCCTCTAAAACCCGAGTCGTGCAAATTCAGCACGGCTCCAGAATCAAAAAATGTTGGGGATTGAGATGATTTTCAAAATTAAAAAGAAACATGAAGTCGGTTTCAAACTTTGGCTGGAAAAGCTGGGTTACACGAAGAAAGAACTAGCAGATGGTAGCTCTACTTTCTCAGGCAAAGGTACACGCAAATCACTGAGCTATGTGTTTTTAAAGAATGATTTAACAGGTAATGCAGCATGTCAGGTGCTATTTGATGAATATGAAATGCATCTGCGCTGCCCGAATGTTTCGAATGAAACCAGCGAAAACTTAGCAAAGATTGTGGCTAATCAGATTATGAAGGTGGCGTGATGGATGGTACTAATCAAGTAGTTAAGCCCACCCCATATGACGATGCTCAATTTCTCTGGTGCACCAAATGGTGTGAAGAAAAAGGTTTAAGCCCATACGATGCAAAAAATTGGGCTGATGCGAAATTTGAATATTTAAAACTGCAGGAGAAAAACAGTGACTGAAATTCAAGAAAACATTGATGTATCCGAAGGTCAAGAAGAAAACGTTATTGATAGCTTTATTGCTGACGGTGGTTTTGATCAGGCTTTTAAGGATGTGTTTGGTTTACCGGAATCAGTACAACAAAGTTTAAAAGAGGTAACTTAATGGCTCGATACACCATCACCGTTGAAGCCGAAAGACCGCCTCAAATTATGCTGGGTCAGACTATCGGGGGTGCAACGGTGAAGGAGCTTAAAGAGGTTGAAGTCGAACTGGTTTCAGCTTCTTATCTGGCTCAAAAATACAATCTGTCAGTGACCACGATTCGAGAAAAATTAGTTTCGATTAATCAAGGCACACAAGGCAAGGCGCTATACAATCCAAAGTTGGCCCATGACCTGCTGACAACCAAAGTTAAAGTAGGCAGACCGAGAGCTAATTAGCTCTCACTGTCGTTAAACATCTCTACCAAATCCTGAGCATCTGGATTGTAATAAGTATTCACCAGCATTGAGATAGTTTTGTGGCCTGTAATTTTGGCTAGCACTTCAACCGGTAATTTTCTCACCTTCACCATTCTAGTGATGGCTTCATGTCGTGAATCATGGAAGTTAATATGTGTAAGCCCTGCTCTTTTTTTTGCTCTCATCCATGTAGCACAACATATCTGTTTATCAATGGGCAGAAGTTTATCTGTTCCTTTAGGTAATAAAGAAAGCAGTCTTTTGGCTTCACCAGATAAAGGCACGTTTCTGGATTCACCATTTTTTGTCATCGGTAAATGCACAAAGCCTTCTTTAATATCCTTCCTACGCATTGCCAGTATTTCACCCTGACGCATGGCGGTCTCCAGAGCAAATCGAAATGCCCATGCTACATAGTGGCGTGATGTTTCTGGTGTTGTGGATCCATCCCAACTTAACGCCTTTAGCAACAATTCTTGATCTTCTTCTGTAATACGCTGGCTTCTGGATTTTTCCTTGCTCGGCATGGTGACCGCATGCCAGACGTTAGAATCAATCAAAAACAGTTCTTTCATGGCATAGGTAAACACGGCTGAATAAATGGCGTGTTCATTCCTGAGTGTTGCTATCTTCACTTCTTTTTTACGGTTATTTCGCCATTCTGCAATGTCAGCAGGCTTGAAATCATAAATAGACTTGTCAGCTAAATTTGGTGCAATCCGGTCAAGGTTTTTAATTTTAAAATTGATAGTCCGTGCAGATCGCATGTGACGACCATGCTCTTGATAGTATCTAGCACAAAGTTCCCTAAATGGATAATTCGGCTTTTCACCTTGTTCTATTGCCTTTTTACCAGATCGAAGTTCAAGCAATTTATTATAGGCCCACTGTTCACATTCCTTCGCTGTGTCTCGGGTGGCTGAATATCTTTGCTTGTCGAAAGTGACAATGATGCGCCAGCTGGATCCTCGCTGGATGGGTTTGGGTATTTTCATTTTATTGGTGCAGATTTGGTGCAGATTACTTTGCATTTTATCGGTAAAGTAAAAAAATGAAAGGATATAGAAGGGATTTTGTGCAGTTTTGGGTATGGTTTAGTGACGGGATAGGATTAACATACTGTTTTAAATTATTGTTTTTATTAGAATTAAATCTGATTATATTTTATTTTTTGTCTTTTTATCAGAAAAGATCATCTAAAATCATTGTATACTACCTACTTTCTTTGTAGCCAAGATCATCATCCCGCGTTGATCAAGCCTGTAGTGAATTTCGATGAGCACCTTAATTCTTGTTACCTCCGCACCGACTTCTATTTATGCCTGGCATGCGCTTGGACTCGCCCAAGCTTTACAACATAAACAGGAAGCTTTCCGTGTATTTTTCTATCAAGATGGCGTGTCGGTCGCAAATGCATTGCAATGGGTGCCCGACGACCAGCGTCATCTCACACGTTCCTGGCAGGATCTGAATATCTGCCTACCCGTTTGTGTCAGTGCAGCCTTAGCGCGTGGGATTACAGATCAGGAAAATGCTCAACGTCACAATATTCAGCAACATAATCTTGCTGATGGTTTTGAATTGGTCGGTCTAGGCGAGCTTGCTGATGCTGTTCAGTCCTCACAACGTCTAATTCAATTCTAGATGCTTCATTTTTCAGGATGTGTTGCTTTTAAAAGGAATCTTGTGTGAAATCTGTACTTGTTATATTAACCCAAGCCAACTTAAACAGCTTGCAGGTGCATGAAAGCCTGTCTGCCACGATGGTACTGGCGACCTTCGGTGCTGAAGTTAAAGTATTACTCCAAGGCGCAGCCTTGAGTCTTTTACGTTCTGAGCTTCAGTTTGACCAGCTGAAACATGCCTTTAAACTGGCCTCAAATCTGGTGGATAGTTTCGAATTTTATGACCTAACCCCAATTCTGGTTGAACAGAAAAATCAGGACTCTCCTTTTGTAAAGCAAAGCGAACAGGAGATTGAGTTGATTGAATTCAATTCAGAATTCGTTCAAAAATTTGATCACGTATTGTATTGGTAAGGACGAAGGATAAATAAATGTCAGATCAAACCCTTTACCTGATCCAGTCAGATTATGCAGCGACGGTGTCAGTCCTTGATCAGTTAGCACAGCTCCATGCTTCAGATGATCAAGTGGTCCTGATGGGAGAATCAGTGCTGTATCTGGACCATGCCTTCGTACAGCAACTGCCGCAAGTTTATATCCTGAAAAATGATGCAGAAATTCTGATCTCACCTTTATCGGAAAATGTTGTTTTACTCGACTACTCCGAATTTGCAGATCTATGTCTGAAATTTAGTCGCTGCATCTCAATGAAATAATCCATGAGTCACATATGAATCTAGAACTGGACCAAGATGGTCATTTAGTCGATTACACCATCTGGAATGAAGACGTTGCCCAAGTACTGGCAGATACACTAGAACTTCAACTTACTCCTTGGCATTTTGAAGTGCTACAGGCTGTTCGTCAGTTTTATCATCAGTTTGGGCATTCTCCTGCAACCCGTCCGTTGATTAAGTTTTTGATGAAGACAGTGAGTCCGGAAATTAACAATGCCTTATTACAGGAAAAGTTTAATACGGGTCTGGTGGCACGTCATTTAAGCCGACTGGCTGGCATCCCGAAACCTGCGAACTGCTTATAAGTTTTAATCTAAAAAATGGATGAAGAAAAAGCCCGTTTCTACGGGCTTTTTCTTATTAAGCTTATCTATGATCTGTATTCACAACTAAATAAAGCTTTAAACCGGAAGATTAAAAACTATTCTGATCCAATGCATTTAAGGCTTGATCCAGCTGTGGAGAGATTTCAGGCAGAACTTTCTGTAAAAATTCTATTTGAGCTCTCGCTTCTTCTGGAGCAACGACCTGAGCATTCACCAGATTCTGCTGCTGTACCAGCAAACGATCTAGCTGGCGTTCGTCTGGCTTTTCACCTTGACTTAAGCCATTCATCATTTGGGTAAAATCCAGATAAAGCTGGTTTCTCTGTTGTAATAAGACTTGCTGTTCAGAATCCATTTCCGGGTGCCCAGCCGTTCTTGTCGGTACAGCTGCTTTAGGATTTAAACTGGAAATAATCAGTGACTTTGCTGGAAAAGTCATCTGATCATCAGGTTTCAGTATATTGAATTCTGCCTTATAGATATCCCTATGAACCTGATAAGCAATCCCAACCAGAATACCGGTTAATAACATCCCCGCCAGCAGATATAAAGTAAGTGTTTTGTTCCTCATATATGCCACCTACAATGCTTAGAGCAACGTCCATAACACATTGCTCTTTTTAAGCCATTATTTGCTATGGCGTAGACCAGTCTGCTGGGGCATAACCGATCCGGACACGCTGTGGATGATTTCCTACAGGCACACTGGTCACTTTATTTCCTGTCGCGAAATTAATTACGGTCACCACATCCGTTTCACTTTCTGAAATGATACAGCTACGGCCATCCGGACTTCGGGTGGCCCAGTATGGTTTACCTGCAGGAATTAATTTTCCGGCAGTCAGGCTCTTACGATCGACAATGGTGGCATAATTATCCATCGTGCCCGCAACACAGAGTTTTTCACCGTCTGCGCTGATGGATAAACCATGATGCCGGGAATCATTCACCCATTTGGTACGATCTTTGGAAATGCTATCGCTACCTGGCAACTGACCAATACGGGTCACTTTATTCTGGTTTAAGTCATACTCAATCAAACCATTAAAAAATGATACCTGAGCATAGAGTTTGCTTTCATCTTTACTAAAAACCATCGGCCGCACTGAATTAGATAAATCTTTTCGACCAAAAGCATCCAATGCCGGTCTAAAGTCAATTTTTTTAAGTACCTGATGGGTATTGGCATCTGCAATGGTGATATAACGTTTACCTTTAGTGAAATCCTGCCACTGGGCATCCAGAGAGGTTCCTACATTACCAATGGCCGAGTTCAGAATTTTTTTGCCATTATCAAAGTAAATATTTTCATGCGGTTTATCACCTGTCGCAAAACGACCAAGCTCCTTACCCGTATGAATATCTAGTACATGCACCACATTTCCGGATGATGCAGAAACCGCGACACGCTGGCCATCTGGTGAAACTGCCATGTGATCCGCACTGAAGCCTTCAACTGGAGTACGCCAGTTCATCTTGCCGGTCTTGATGTTAATCGAGACCACATCGGCAAAAAACTTGGACGGGATGCGACCACTGACTGTCCATCTGGCATGGAATACATATCGTCGACCAGCTGATCATTACCTTCACCCGCAGTAGCTTAAATATAGGTTTAGGCAATTAGTTTAAGGGATTGAGGTGAATCTCCTTCAGATGCTCCTTACGATCAGGAATCATATTGATCACACCAACCTTGCCAAAGTCACCTGAAGACCGAATCACTGTAACTGTTCCATCCCAGTTATTCCCCACAAAGAAAACTTGCTGGGAATTGGGTGGCTGAGGCAAGGTAGACGAGTCTGCCTGTGCAGTTGAAAAGACTGAGAGCATGACCATCGCGGACAAGCTCATACAGAACCGTGATAATCGTTTTTTCTGGATTTCCATACGGTATTCTCCATATTTTCTATTTTATTATTTTTATTTTTGTTCAATCCACAGTCAGGTCGTGGATCAATCATCCACTATACAATGAAGAAAAAACCATGCTGAATTTTCCGACAGAATAGAAATATGGGAACCCAGAAAAGTTGAAGCATCCATTGATATGAACGCTTCTCAGTAAGATAGTTTTATTGAAGAATACTGAAAATTTTAGATATCTAATACATCCACAAATTTTGCATCTAGAACCTTAACCAGATCCGCAGGTCTTAAACCAATATCTAGCCCGCGTTTACCCCCACTGACATAAATTTTATTCAGCTGTTCCGCTGATGCATCAATGACAGTTTTCAGGCGTTTTTTCTGCCCGACCGGACTAATACCACCGACGAGATAACCCGTTAGACGTTCTGCCTGTTTCGGATCAGCCATTTGTAACTTTTTACAACCAAAGACTGATGCTACTTTTTTCAGGTTTAACTGATGGTTGACTGGAAGAACTGCCACAAAATACTGCTTTTCATCCGTGACCAATAATGTTTTAAATACTTCTTCGACTGCTAGCCCTAACTTTTCTGCTGCTTCCAAACCAAAGCTTTTGGCATTGGCATCATGTTCATATTCGTGAATGCTATATTCAATTTTTTGAGATTTTAATAATTTGCATGCAGGTGTCATAACAGCTTCGATAGTATTTTGACGGGATCTTTATTATAGCTTATCAATTCTGCTTGGGTTTTATTCTGTGATTCTGCATAGCCAATATAATCAATATATGTTCAAAATACAATCAGATACCATTAGCTTTTAATCCAGAATATCTATTCATACTGCACTTTAACTGAACTTAGCTATCCCATTTATCATTGTAATTCCGCATACCAGCTCGTTCTTAAGTTTAAAAATTCATCATTTAAAAACTTAGGCAACATTCAGATGAATAACAACGCCTATACATGAAGTGCCATTTTGCCAATGTTATTGAGCCAACATAAGGAATTACAAATAAAGGTAAGACTTAGAAAATTGAGCACATTCGTCAATATCAGATGAGACCAGTAAAAGATTAATGAAGAATTATAAGTTTTTAATTTTACGTTTGCGATCAGCATTATTTAGCCATTGTTCAGTAGCAATGAGCTTATTTCTTTTTGCAGAAAGATAATGTGTTACTTGCTTTACTAGCGAAATAAAATCCATTTAATACTAAACTTCACTTCATACCATTTATCAAATAACTTTTTGATTTTTATTCCAAGTTTGATATTTTAGTTTGCAGAATAATGAATAGAATGAAATTTTGATTCACCCAAAAATATAATGAAAACTCGGTCTTTTACCGAGCACCATAATTTTTGATATGAGCAGAGACTTCGACTAATAATTTTTATTTTTGACTAGCCATTGCCGAATAAACATTCAATTTAAAAGAATTATGAATAAACATTGAGGTCTAACTTACACAGCATAAATGTAACAATTCAGCCAATTCATCTAAAATCTAAAAATGATGTAAAAGACGAAGATTTGGTAGTTTTGAACATTGCTAAATGCTTGCAAAGTTTTCATTATATGGCCACTGCGTGGTACATGCTTTTCTATGTCAATTCAAAGAAATTATAAAAATAATGTAGGAATTCATGCCATAATAGGCGAAGTTTGTAGACATCTTGCAAACCTATCCTGAAACTTTTTAACTGGAGCACCATAGATGACTTCGACCATTTTGGTTATTCATGGACCGAATTTAAATTTGCTAGGAAAGCGCGAACCCGAAGTTTATGGTTATTTAACTCTAGAAGATATTAATCAGCAGCTTACTGCTCAGGCTGAAAAAGCTACTTTACAACTTGACACTTTCCAGAGCAACTGGGAAGGCGCAATTGTTGACCGAATTCATCAAGCCCAACAAGACGGCGTGCAATATATCATTATTAATCCTGCTGCCCTGACGCATACCTCAGTTGCAGTTCGTGATGCACTTCTTGGCGTGGCAATCCCGTTTATTGAAGTCCACCTGTCTAACGTCCATGCACGTGAGGCATTCCGACATCACTCATATCTATCCGATAAAGCTATTGGCGTGATCTGTGGTCTAGGTGCGAAAAGCTATGCTGCCGCACTCGACTATGTCATTGAAAAAATACAATCTTCTAAACAATCTTAATTAGGAATACTGTCTCATGGATATCCGTAAAATCAAGAAGCTCATCGATTTGATGATTGAATCTGACTTACAGGCGATTGAAGTTAAGGAAGGTGATCAGTCGATCGCTCTGACTCGTCGTAATCCAGTAGTTGCAGCAGCTGTTCCTGCAATGCCTGCACCTGCAGCTGACGTCCCTGCAGCTAAATCTCCTCGTGGTGCAGTTGAAAAATCTCCAATGGTTGGCGTGTTCTATGCGGCTCCAAGTCCAGGCGAAGCACCTTTTGTGAAAATTGGTCAAACTGTTTCTGCTGGTGAAACACTGGGTATCATTGAAGCAATGAAAATCATGAACCCGATTGAAGCAACTCAGAGCGGCGTAATTGAAGAAATTCTGGTGAAAAATGGTGAAGTGATTCAGTTTGGTCAGCCACTTTTCCGTTACCGCGCCTAATCACTTCGGGGATTCATAATGTTGCAAAAAGTTTTAATTGCAAACCGAGGTGAGATTGCCCTGCGCATCGCCCGAGCTTGCAAAACTTTAGGAATTAAAACCGTCGGTGTCTATTCAGACGCTGACAAAGACCTGATGCACTTACGCTTCTGTGATGAAGCCGTGTGTATTGGTCCTGGCGCGAGCAGTGACAGTTACTTAAATATTCCAGCTCTGATTACAGCCGCTGAAATCACCAGCGCAGATGCCATCCACCCTGGTTATGGCTTCCTGTCTGAAAATGCTGAATTTGCTGAAATCGTAGAAAGTTCTGGTTTTATCTTCATTGGCCCGCGTCCAGAACATATTCGCCTGATGGGGAATAAGGTTTCTGCAATTATTGCCATGAAAAAAGCGGGGGTACCAACTGTACCTGGTTGCGATCATGCCGTGACAATTCACAATGCGCTTGCTGAAGCCAAAGAAATTGGTTTCCCCCTCATCGTGAAAGCGGCTTCCGGTGGTGGTGGTCGTGGTATGCGTATTGTAGAACGTGTAGATACCCTGCTTGAATCAGTACAAGCTGCGCAGCGTGATGCTGAAATGTGGTTTGGTGATGACACGGTTTATATGGAACGTTTCCTGCAAAAACCGCGTCACGTCGAAGTACAGGTTCTAGGCGACGGTAATGGTCATGCGATCCATTTATATGACCGTGACTGTTCTTTACAGCGTCGTCACCAGAAAGTACTTGAAGAAGCGCCAGCGCCTTACCTGCCAGAACAGGCTCGAGCTGACATTCTTGAAGCCTGTGTCAATGCTTGTAAATTGATGCAATATCGTGGTGCTGGTACATTCGAGTTCCTGTTTGAAGAAGGCGAATTCTTCTTTATTGAAATGAACACCCGTGTCCAGGTGGAACACCCTGTGACTGAAATGGTCACCGGTATCGACATCATTGAGCAGCAGTTACGTATTGCGGCTGGCTTAGGTCTGAATATCCAGCAAGAAGATGTACGTGTTCAAGGTCATGCGATCGAATGTCGTATCAACGCAGAAGATCCATCGAACTTTATGCCATCTCCTGGCAAAATCGAGACTTTCTATGCGCCAGGTGGTGCTGGTATCCGTTTAGACTCTCATATCTATCCAGGCTATAGCATCCCGCCGTATTATGATTCTATGATTGCCAAGCTAATTGCCCATGGTAAAGACCGTAAAACTGCAATTGCACGCATGAAGCAAGCCTTGGATGAAATGATTCTGACAGGCGTGAAAACCAATATTCCATTACACAAAGATCTGATTCTTCAGGATGAAAATTTCTGTGAACATGCAATGGATATTCACTATCTGGAAAAACATTTGTTAAAGCAGCTTGAAGGTGCTGAAGACAAAGAAAAAGCTTGATTTGAGACATGATCTAATAAAAAACCGCTGAAGTCAGCGGTTTTTTTATATCTAGCCTTCAATCAAGGCAAAATGCGTCGAAGCACAGCAAAACATTGTTCTGCTTTTTCATTGGCACAGAAATTAATGGTATTGGAATTCTGCCACTTCACAAAATACTGCGAAATCTCACCTGACTGATCTACCTGATTACCAGAACAGTCTTTTTCATTATTGTCGTATTTAACCTGCATAATCAGCGCTGGAATCTGTGCAGCCGGATCTTGTGAAGGCTGATAGTCATACAGCCCTGTGGTCCATTCTGAACCACTTTTAATCACGACGTTGTTATTGCCTTTAAAATTATAGTATTCAACACACTTCTTATTATCTGGAATTTCCATTCCCCATAGCCCGACAATTTCAGGACGGGTATTAATGGTAAAAGTATTCGGAACTTCGATAGGTTTCGCAATACTATTTGCAGTTTGATTATTATTTTCTGTTGCCATTAGCCAAGATGAGCTCATGAGCAAGACAAGGCTAAGACAGGTTTTTTTCGTATTCACAGGCTTCGTTTCAATCCTAATAATTAATTTTAACTTATCATATTTTTCGGGATCATATTCTGCTCTGCATCAGTTTAAATACCGAAATAAAACAAATTTTTATCATTATAGTTTAAAAACATGGATTTCCTTTTTTAATTTTTTTGTATATATTTCGTATACAAACGTATATTGATAACATAAGTAAAAACAGATTATTCCAAGAATAAAGTTGTACTTTTGGGTAAAAAGCATTTCCCAAACAAAGTGATATTTCACAAATAAAAATTAGATACAGGACTTAGATTTGCGAATACCTCGAATCACAGACCAGAACTTGAATCCTGAAACATATACCTACTTGGTCATTCTTTTCATTATTTTAGTGACTTGTTTGATTAGCATTATGACCAGGACACAGGATTACTTAGCCATACTCTGGCCTGCCAATGCTGCCTTACTGGCCATGTTTTTACGCTTCCCCCATTTAAACAATATGGGCGGGTGGCTAGGTGCTTTCTGTGCGTTCATGCTTGCTGATCTGGCGACAGGTAATAATCTTTTACAGAGTCTGTTTCTAACGCTTGCCAACTTGATTAGTACTATTGTATCGCTGTTTTTTATCCGATATTTCCAGATCAATTATAAGTACTACAATACTGGCTTCACTTTCGTGCATATGTTCGGCATCTGTGCATTCGCAGGATGCCTGGCCAGTGCAGTGTTTGCCGTTGCGACCTTACCCAATCTTCCCCATTCCTTTATGACCAAGGAAAATTTATGGATAGATTTTGGGCTGTGGTGGACAGGCGAAATGGTAAATTACATTATTGTCCTGCCGCTTTTTCTGGCCTTTCCTAGAACCAAAGATCTCAAATATTTATTTAAAAACCGCAGAAAGAAGCAGAACTCATTGAGTTATTTACTGCCAGCAGGCACGGTAATCCTGTGTATTATCCTGAGCAATATTTTTGTCGGTCCAGGTGCCCTGCTTTATCCTTTAGCAGCTTTAATCTGGGCAGCACTGACCTATCGCATCTTTACGATTGCAATTATTAATGCCTTTGTAATCATTTTGATGTATTACAGCCTGACCCAGTTCTATACCACTACACATGATACGCTGGCAGACTCGACCATTTATATCTCATTAAGGATCGGACTGTTTATGCTGGCATTGTCGCCGCTGATCCTGTGTATTATCAGTCAGAACCGTAACGACCTATTTAAACGCGTATTGTATTTGGCCAATCATGACTGTCTGACGCGGACCATGAACCGGCATTTTTTCTTCCAGAAAGGTGAATATTTACTACAACATTCCAAGAGTGTGCAGTTCTCCCTGATTATGCTGGATATTGATCATTTCAAACGTTTAAACGATCATTTTGGCCATCATGTGGGCGATAAAGTACTGCAACACTTTGCTGAAATCATCCGTTCTAATTTACGTTCTCAAGATCTGTTTGCGCGTATTGGTGGTGAGGAATTTGTCATTTTGCTTTGGGATACTAAACCTTCTAAAGCCCAATTTATTGCTGAGCGTATTCGTGAACTGGTAGCTAAAACGCCAATGTATCAACCTGATGGCTCACCTTTATCGATTACCGTGAGTCTCGGGATTACGCATCAACATGCGCCACTTTCTCAAGATTTACAGCAACTGGTCAATACCGCAGATCAGGCCTTATATCAGGCCAAACACTTGGGACGTAATCAGGTGGTGCTTGCATCCTGAACTGAAACCCTCTACAACCTTATAACAATATCAACGCTAGGGAATGCAGATGAAATTTGAAGAATACTTACAATACGATGGATTAGGACTGGCTGAACTGGTTAAAAATAAACAGATACATTCAAGTGAACTTTTATCAGTCGCTTTAGAACGTAGTGCGAATATTAATCCTGAAATCAATGCCATTATTATTCCCATGC
This sequence comes from Acinetobacter sp. YZS-X1-1, assembly GCF_000804305.1. Taxonomy (NCBI): domain Bacteria; kingdom Pseudomonadati; phylum Pseudomonadota; class Gammaproteobacteria; order Moraxellales; family Moraxellaceae; genus Acinetobacter; species Acinetobacter sp. YZS-X1-1. The sequence continues at coordinate 56,994 of NZ_JWHB01000021.1, forward strand.
ATGAGCATGCCTTGCAGCGTACCCGGCAAGATCTGTCAGGTCCCTTTGCCGGTGTTCCATTTCTAGTCAAAGACCTGTTTCAGGAATATGCAGGTTATCCGACGTCTTATGGATGTCAGGGTTTAAAGCGCATTGGCTATATAGCTGATACCAATGCCGAGATTGTTAACCGTTGGGAACAGGCAGGTATCGTGACCTTTGGCCGTACCAACACTCCTGAATTCGGAATTAAAGGCATTACCGAGCCAGATGCCTGGGGTAGCTGTAAAAATCCGTGGAATTTAAGACATAACAGCGGTGGCTCATCAGGCGGTTCTGCTTCTGCTGTGGCAGCCGGCATTGTGCCAATTGCTGGTGCAGGTGATGGTGGTGGCTCAATTCGTATTCCGGCTTCCTACTGTGGTCTGTTTGGTTTAAAACCAAGCCGTGGACGTACACCGTGGGGGCCGCAAATGAGTGAAGCAATGCATGGTGCTGCCATTCAACATGTACTCACTAAAACTGTTCGGGATAGTGCAGCAATGCTGGATGCCACGCATGGTGAAGATCGCAGTTCACTGTTTACGATTCAACGTCCGCATACACATTATCTGGAAGTGATTCAGCAACCACCAAAAAAATTAAAAATCGCATTTAATACGCGTTCCAGCATCGATACGCCTGTTTCTCAAGATGCTATTAAAGCGGTAGAACAAACTGCCCGTTTACTGGAATCTTTAGGTCATGAAGTCGTTGAGGATCAACCGCAGATTGATGGCATGCAACTGGCTAAAGATTTTATTACGACGTGGTTTAGCCAGTTTTCTTATATGCTGAACGAAATCCAGAAAGGCTATCCATCCAGATCAGGCGATTTTGAACTGGATTCTCTGGCTCTGGCTGCTTTTGGTGCCAAAACAACGGCGATTGAATATATCCAGAATCTGACTAATTGGGGACAATATGTAACCCAGATGAATCATTTCTTTGATGATTATGATCTCTACCTGACGCCAGCCACGGCCACTGTTGCACCCAAAAATGGCGAAGTCAAGACACCAAACTGGCAGAAGCCGATTCTTAAAGCTTTATTAAAAATGAATAAGGCACATCTATTGGCACAAGGTAAGCTGGTCGATCAGATTGTAAAAGAAAACCTGCAATGGGTGCCATTCACCCAATTAGCCAATATTACCGGCCTTCCGGCAATGTCAGTACCGCTTTACTGGAATGAAGATAACCTGCCTTTGGGCTCACAGTTTATTGCACCATTTGCCCGTGAAGATTTACTGTTACAACTAGCCGCTCAATTAGAACAGGCTCAGCCCTGGTTTGATCAATATTCCAAAATCCGCATTTAATCATTCAATCGTATCTTAAACCTGCTTTTGCAGTTCGACTTTGCTGGGTAAGCCAAATACCAGCAATAGGCCCAGCAAGGTCGAGAGCGCAGCAGCAATAAAGATTGATGTTCCACCCACCTGATCCCAATAACGACCGGCTAGAATGCTGCCACTCGCCACGCCTAAGCCCCACATGGTGCTATACAGTGCCTGCCCACGGCCTTGTTGTCCGGCCGAAAAGTTCTGAAAAATAACCCGCATAGCAATCATATGAAATAAGCCAAAACTCAAAGCATGAATGGTCTGGGCAAAAAACTGTGCCAGAAATGACGATGGAAATATGCCGACTGTTAGCCATCTTAAACCAGTCATTAACAGGCATAGCATCACCAGATGACGCCATGACCAGCGTGTCAGAAAAAATGTGGCATAGGCAAACATAATGATTTCAGCAATAACCCCAACCGACCAAAGCAATCCGATCTGACTGGTACTGAATCCATTCTGGCTGAGATAGTTACTATAAAAACTATAAAACGGCGCATGTGAAAACAGCATGATCAGTTCAATCAGAAAAAAACTGTATACCACCGGACGCTTGAAAATCGGCCATAAAGCTTCGAGTTTTTTCTGTGCTGTCGGTGCTGCTGTTGGTTCTTTGATAGTGAACGACCAGAGAAAAGCCAGAAATGAGATACAGAGTAATAAGACTGGTAGCATACTAATGCTAATAATCTCAAAAATGGCACCTAAACCAAATACGCCAATAATAAATCCAATAGAACCCCACTTACGCACTTTGCCATAGAGCTCTGCCCTTTTTTCACCTAACCAGAATAAAGTTACGCCTTCAAACTGAGCCAAAATCGCATTTTGAAAGAAACTGAAAATCAGCATGAGCAAAGCGACTGACTGGAAGCTATTTGGAGTGATAAAAATCATGAACCAGATACAAGCTTCCATCCAGGTAGCTATACGCACCAGCAACATGCGTTTCCCAGATTTGTCTGCAATCCACCCCCAAATAAATGGCGCAAAAAATCGGGTGACAATCGCAATCGAAGATAAAATCCCAATTTCCTGATAATTAAAGCCTTGATCTTCCAGATACAGACTCCAGAAAGGCATGAATGCGCCCACAATCACATAATAAAAAAAGTAGAAAAAACTGAGTCTGTAATGAATAGCTAGAGATTGCATCAGACTAGATACTCTTTCATTTCTGATAACTTAAAATAAATATAAGTTGCGCTGAGTTGCATTGAATGGGTCTCGGTTGGATCTCGATAATCTATAAGATAATCATCTATAGATTCTTCAAAGTTCTTTAACTAATTTGAGAAAAGTTAAATTTTAACTTAATACATTAGCTAAATTCTTAATTTATTCTGCTAGTTCACATATGAGCTTATCAATCGTAATCATTTGATGGATCTAAGAATTAAAATGACTGAGGTTATAACATTTAGACAGCTCAGCACTGCAAAATTCTAAGTTTTGCTCGGGCTTGTCTGTCATGGATATCACCAATAAGAAAAGAAAAAACCCTTGAACCTTACCGGATTTATCGGAGATTTTTTTATTTAAGTTAGGCCACCTGA
>NZ_JWHB01000022.1:0-359 GCF_000804305.1 Acinetobacter sp. YZS-X1-1
CACATGCGGTCATTCCACCAAGAAAAAATGCGAAGCCATCGAAAGATAAAAAGATGGGCTCGCTAGAACGCAATGAATTGCTTCGAACAATTAAGCGTTTAGGAAGAACTATTTGGAAGAAATGGTCAGGCTATCATCGGCGAAGTTTGGTTGAAACCAAGATGCATTGCATCAAATTGTTGGGGGATAAACTCAGTGCGAGAAATTTTCAAAGCCAAATCAATGAGATTCATGCACGTGTGGCAGTATTAAATAAATTTACGGACTTAGGCAGACCACATACCCGAGTTGTCACTTAAATTTGAGTAGATATGAGAAATCTTTACTTTTAATTCTTTGTGCAACAAAGCCTTTTTCTA
>NZ_JWHB01000023.1:0-58892 GCF_000804305.1 Acinetobacter sp. YZS-X1-1
TTTTTCTAATATACTTAATTAATCGACATCCATGTCATCAAATATTAAGTAAATTAATATTCTTAAATCCTTTAAATACTATTTTTAAACTCAAACCTTCTGAATAAACAGCTCACGATCAAAACGATACTGTGGGAAGAACACACCATCTTTGGCACGTTCACCAGCACCAATCACCATCACTGGATATTGCTGGTCATTCAGATCTAGAAGTTCACGAACCATTGGTTCATCGAAGCCTTCCATCATACAGCTATCAAAACCATAAGCACGTAAAGCCAGAACCAGATTTTCACATGCCAGTGCTGTGGTTTTACTTGCCCATAGCTTGGCATCGGCTGGACTAAATGCAGAAACTGGCATTTGTTTATCGAGTGTACGAGCTACTTTGAAAGCAACTTTCTTAAAGTTACCAAAGGCATTCAAATAACCGGTCTTGTAGTTGTAGGGAATGTACTTATAGTACTTTTTAATGGCTGGAGGCGCCTCAGGAAATGGAAACTCGCTGATATTCAGTTTTGCCATTTCATCTATACGGTCAGTACGTGCCACACAGACAATCAGCTCTGAAGCCGTTTTAGCAGCAAGCTGGCTCATACATGCTTTAACCAGACGTTTTTTCTTGGATGGGTTCTGCACCACATAAAAAGTCCACGGCTGCAGGTTTGAGGAGTTTGGCGCCAGCAAGGCTAAATCCAGACAGGCATCGAGGACCTCGGCAGGAATTGGCTTTTTGGTAAATTTACGTACAGAACGGCGGCTTTCGATGACCTTTCGGAAATTGTCTACATCAATATCCTGAGGAGCAGGTTCATAATAACGTTTCTTTTCAGGATTTGAACTATCGGTTGTTTGAGAAGTCGTTTGGTAGTTTTCATTATTCATAAGCTAGATTCTTTCAAAAAAATAAAAGATTGAGGCAGTCTAAACTGCCTCAATTAAAAGATAAGTTTCAGAATTAGTTGAATTGTGTGAAATCAGGTTTCCGTTTTTCCATAAAGGCCTGAACAGCTTCCGTCATTTCAGGTGAACCCACACGTTTCATAAATATCTCAGCTTCATCATCAATACACTCGATAGTTTCAGCCAGATTATGCTTCATCAGTGCTTTGGTTTGTTTAATAGAAGCCAGGGGTAAAGCAGCAAGAGTTTTTGCCTGTTTTTCAGCAGCAGCATAGACATCTTCTTCAATGCTATTTACCAGACCTGCACCCAATGCCTTTTCACTATTAAACCGTTGTGCAGTAAGTAACAGTTCAGCTGCTTTATGATAACCCGCTTGTTGTACCAGCAGCTTGCTTGAAGCACCTTCAGGCGACAGGCCAAGGCTAACAAACGGAATCTGGAACAGGGCAGTATTGTCACTATAAACCAGATCAGCATGCAGCAGAATCGTTACCCCGATCCCAATCGCAACGCCACGAACGGCAGCAATTAAAGGCTTGGAAAATTTTGCAGCGGACTTCAACAGCACAAAAGGAGGGGTATCGCCAGCCTTACCTTGTAGAGGCGTCTGAATAAACTTCATGAAGTCCTGCATGTCATTGCCGGCACTAAAGTCTGCATCCTGACCACGTAGAATCACGACACGCACACTACTATCCTGATCTGCTTCATCCAGTGCCTGTGCGATCCATAGATATAGTTCGCCGTAAAGCGCATTTTTTGCCTCAGGACGGTGAATGGCTAAGGTCAGTACGCCATTGTCTAAATTCGCATTTAAATGCTGATGCGGTTGTTGAATACAGCTCAGTGTCATCGTACTATCCTTGCTTTATTAATATGAATTTATTGGCGCTTATTATGTCGCAAAAAATTCCCTGTGGCATAACTGATGCGTTCATAAAAGTAAGATGTGCTATGAAGTATAAATTTGATTACCTAGTGTTTATTGGTCGTTTTCAACCTTTCCATCTGGCCCATATGCAAACGATTAAAATTGCCTTGCAGCAAAGCCAGCAGGTGATTCTGGCATTAGGCTCAGCACAGCAAGAACGCAATATTAAAAATCCATTTCTAGCCACTGAACGTGAAGAAATGATCCTGTTGAATTTTTCTGAAGCAGATCAGAAGCGCATTAAATTTGTCCATGTCATTGATGTCTATAATGATGAAAAATGGCAAAAACTGGTGAAATCGTTGGTGTCTGAAGTAGTTGAAGCAGAAGCAAAAGTTGGTCTAATTGGACACTTTAAAGATGAATCTTCTTATTATTTAAGTTTGTTCCCAGAGTGGGAAATGGTGGAACTCGATAGCTTGGTGGGTGCAATTTCAGCCACCCCGTTACGTGAAGCGTATTATCGTGGGGAAGTAGTGGAATCAGCTTTTCCTTTAGGCACCAGTGAATTTTTACATAAATTTAAAAATAATGAGATTTATCAACAATTGGTCAACAAGTTTGAACTAAATGATAAAACAAATCTGGGCTGAAACCGTTTTAAGGTAGTGAGTTCATTTGATTGTTAAGGATGAACACAATGAATCTATTGCTGAAACATATAGCTTATGCGGGCGCTCTATCTGCTATGTGTATATCGGCTGCGTATGCTAAAAGCTGGACATTGACGCCTCAAAGTAGTGTCGGCTTTAGCATTAACTCCTTGGGTTTGAATGTTGTAAAGGGAAATTTTCAAGAGTTCAAGGCAACCATGCAGTTTGATCTTGATCGGCCACAACAGTCATCTACTGAGTTCACTATGCAGGTCGATAGCCTAGAGGTTTTCAAACCTAGCCTTAAAAATATGATTATGGGTGAGGACCTGTTTCATGCATCTCGCTATAAAACAGTCAATTTCAAAAGTACGCAGTTTAAGCCAAATGGTACGAATCGTTATCAGGTCATGGGTCAACTCACTCTAAGAGGTGTTACTCGACCAGTGGTATTCGATACCACGCTGACACCGAACAAGGGTAATCCTAATTTACTCGATGTGAAATCCACCACGGTGATTAATCGTTCAGATTTTGGGATGAAGAAAGCCACTGCAGGCGTGGGTGAAAAAGTTAATATTCATTTAATGGGACAGTGGAAAACCCAATAATGTGATATTCAATTTCTGTGAATTCGGCAGGACACAATAGAACTGTTTAATGAAATGGATTATTCATACATTGTTCTGCCTGTTCCAGAATGACTTTGGTTAACTGTTTTAGAGCGGGAGACTGCTGTTTCCAGTGATGCCAATATAAAGGTACATCACAACTGCATTCAGGTAGTATCTCGATCAGTGTCCCATTTTGAATCCGGTCCGCAATTTGATAGTCCGGCACTAAACCGTATCCTAATCCTGAAAAAATAGCATCCGCAAAGGCGGTCGAGGAGGGGATATAGTGAAAAGGAAAACATTGCTGGTTTAAGCCAAATTGAGCCAACAGTAGATGGCTATGTAAATGATCCTGATCATTATAAATCACAGCGGGTGCCTTACGCAGTGATTCCCGGTGAATGCCTTGTTTAAACCAGGAATGCACAAAGGCAGGTGTTGCGACCATTCTATAATGCATCTGTCCAATAAAATGAGCCTTACAGCCCGGCATGGCTTCACTTTCACTGCTAATACAGGCATTGACTTGACCCTGCTCTAGAAGCTTATGAGTTTCACTTTGAACAGCAACCTGAAGATTCAAAGTAATTTTCTCTGCAAGCAGAGTGGTGTTCAGACAGGGAAATAACCAGGTCGCAAGAGAATCCGCATTTACCGCAATATGAATCGAGCTAAATTCTGCTTTATTTTGACCATTTAATTGCTGGATCAATTGCTGCTGTAACAGGCGTTGATGCTGCAAATAATTCAGTAAGGTTTGACCGGCATTGGTCACTTTACAAGGACGCTCACGTAGCACCAGAACTTGCCCCAAATCTCTTTCCAGATTCTGTACTCTTAAAGTGACTGCTGAAGCCGTAATATTTAATACTTTTGCGGCAGCATCAAAACTTTGGGTTTCTGCGACGGCTAAAAAAGCATCACAGTTTTTAGAATTAAGTGGCATAGTTTACCTAAATAAAATTTAGTCTGAATGATATTTTCCTAATTATATTTAATTGAAAAGAATAACATAGATAATGATCTCCATCTTTATAATTCCATGATATTCCAATGTTAAATGCATATATACAAGGTCTGGCGGTAGGCTTTAGCCTGATTATTGCCATTGGTGCGCAAAATGCTTTTGTATTGAAACAGGGCTTGAAACAGCAGTATGTCTTTGCGATCTGTATGTGTTGTGCCTTATCTGATGCGATATTGATTTTTGCTGGTGTTCTGGGATTTTCACAATTGATGCTGGTCAATCCGCACTGGATCAATATGGCGAAATATCTAGGCGCGACTTTTCTGGCGATCTATGGCGCTCAGCATTTTTATCAGGCCTGGAAGAATGAGCAGCGTCTGAACACAGATCAAAAAGATGTGCCTTCTTTATATAAAGTTTTGCTGATTTGTTTGATGCTGACCTGGCTCAATCCGCATGTCTATCTGGATGCTTTGGTCTTGATTGGTTCCATCTCCACCCAATATTCCAATGCACAGATACAATTTGCCTTAGGAGCGATTAGTGCGTCCTTTGTATTCTTTTTTGGACTGGGCTATGCAGCACGTTATTTGCAACCTATTTTTCAGCGACCACAAGCCTGGAAAATATTGGATATACTTATTGGCTGTGTAATGTGGTCGATTGCGGTTTCTTTAGTGAACTGAATTATTCTTTGCAGCAACTCTAAAGAAAAAGGCATGATATTTCTATGCATGCCTTTTTGATTCTATGAAACACCTTAAGCAGCCTGTAAAGCTTTCAAATCTTCTAAAACCTGTTCAGCATGGCCAGCAGCTTTCACCTTACGGTATTCTTTGACCAGTTTGCCATTATGGAAAATGAAGGTAGAGCGCTCAATGCCCATCACTTTCTTGCCATACATATTCTTTTCTTTAATGACATCAAAGTGTTTACATAACACTTCTTCTTCATCGCTGATCAGATTAATGATCAGATTCTGTTTTTCAGTAAAGTTCTGGTGCGCTTTAACCGAATCACGTGATACGCCCAGAATAGTCGTATTCAGTGCATCAAACTGATCTTTTAAACAAGAGAAACCGACTGCCTGAGTGGTACAGCCAGGTGTCGAATCTTTAGGATAAAAATAGATAATTAACCATTCTGCATCCAGTTGGGCCAGATTAATTTCACCTGTAGTGGTCGGAAAAGTGTGCTCAGGTAAGCTGATCTCAGACATGATCTCTCCAATTTTTCTAAATTTTTTCAAAAAAATAAGCCACATTATAGTGGCTTATTCTAGAAAAATATCCGTCAGGATTATTTCTTTTGAGCGGCTTTATTGGCTTCTGCAGCAAGTGAGTTTAATTTACCTGCGAGCTGTGGGCCTACACAAGACTGCACATTCTGGCTTTGTTTTTTAACAAAGTCTAAAGTAGCAGGGTTTTTCTTCTGGTTAATGGTGCTTTGAATCTGCCATTTCTGAGCTTGAGTCAATTTACCTTCTGCATCCACTTCACATGTACAAAGCTTATTCACATCAGACTGAGTCAGTTTTTTGTACTTCACTGCCTGTTTGTAGGGAATAGCGCAGGCTTTAATTAAACCGTCACGCACATTTGAACTGCTTCCAGCATTTTTCATGGCAGTTGTATATTCTTTTTTCATCGCCTCAAATTCTGCTTTTGCCTTAGCTTGATCATTATTTGCAAAAGATGCAGTTGAAAATAGGGCAGACAAAGAGAGTAGGCTAGTCGCAAGTAATTTGGCTTTAATATTCATAATATGGATTTATAACCTTGATCGATTTTAAAGGTAATAACGTGTCGGGTCTTCAACACCTGCATCAGCAAAACCTTGCTTGCGTAAACGACAACTGTCACATGTTCCACACGCACGTCCTTGGTCATCTGCTTGGTAGCAAGATACCGTTTGACTGTAGTCTACGCCATGTTCTAGGCCTAAGCGAATGATATTTGCTTTGGATAAATGTAACAAAGGTGTTTCAAATTTCAGGGTTTGACCTTCAACACCGACCTTGGTTGCAAGGCGTGCCATATTGGCAAAAGCTTCAATAAATTCCGGGCGGCAGTCTGGATAACCTGAATAATCCACCGCATTAATCCCGATCACAATTGCCTCTGCACCGAACACTTCTGCAGCGGCCAAAGCATAAGATAAGAAGATGGTATTTCGTGCAGGCACATAGGTTACAGGAATACCTTCCTGCAATTGATCCGGTACCTCAATGCTATGATCAGTAAGGGCTGAGCCGCCCAGGTTACCTAAATCAATATTGATGACACGATGTTCTACTCCCGAGCGTTGAGCCAGCGCACGAGCTGCATCAAGTTCTGTAGTGGAACGTTGGCCATACATAAAACTCAGTGCGATACATTCATAGCGTGCCTGCGCCCAAGCCAGACAGGTTGTTGAATCTAATCCGCCAGATAACAATACAATGGCACGAGGGCGCATAACAAATACTCCAATATAGTAAATTTACAAAAATTAACGACCAGTTTCATCATTCCATAACAACTTGTGCAGCTGCAGCTGGAAACGAACAGGGAGATGGTCTTCTAAAATCCATTGAGCCAGATCACGTGCCAATTGTGGCAAGCGCGCAGCTCCTTTTTCAACTGCAAATGCAGGGGAGAACCAGACCGTGCTGACTTTTTCATTTAACTGGTACTGTTCTACCTGCTGTTTTGACCATTCATAATCTTCACGATTACAGATTACAAACTTAATCTGGTCATGCTGAGTTAAATGATCCAGATTTGTAAGCAAATTTCGTGCAACTTCACCTGAAGTTGGTGTTTTTAAATCTAGAACTTTGGATACACGTGTATCCACTTTAGAAACATCTAACGCACCACTGGTTTCTAAAGAAACTTCACAGCCTAAATCTGCAAGTCGTTGCATCAGAGGTAGGGCGTTCGGTTGCGCTAATGGTTCACCACCGGTTACACAGACATAAGGCGTTTTAAAATCAAGCGTGGTCTGGATGATGTCATCTAAAGATTTGCGTTCACCACCTTCAAAAGAATACGTAGTATCACAATAGGTACAGCGCAGCGGACATCCGGTTAAGCGAATAAATACGGTCGGTAAACCTGCGGTATTGGCTTCACCTTGTAATGAATAGAAGATCTCCGTAATGCGTAAGCCCGCAGACGGATCAGAAACTGGAATTGCGGAAGATCGAAGCGTATTCATAACAACATTAACCACTGAAAAATAAATAACAATGTATAAAAATAAAAATCCCTACGATCATTGCTGACCGTAGAGACGAGGAGCGGTTGAAGCTCCGAGGAACACAAATGTTTCCTCTAAGTTAAGACATCTTAGTCTTCGCGTAGCAGATCGTTCAGGCTAGTTTTAGCACGAGTTTTCGCATCTACTTTTTTCACGATTACAGCTGCATATAAGCTGTATTTACCACATTTAGATGGCAGGCTGCCTGATACCACAACAGAACCAGCAGGTACGCGGCCATAATGGATTTCGCCAGTTTCACGGTCATAAATCTTGGTAGATTGACCAATGAATACGCCCATTGAAATGACAGAACCTTCTTCAACGATTACGCCTTCAACGATTTCAGAACGTGCACCGATGAAACAGTTGTCTTCAATAATTGTTGGGTTAGCTTGAAGCGGTTCAAGAACACCACCGATTCCTACACCACCTGACAAGTGAACATTTTTACCGATTTGAGCACATGAACCTACAGTTGCCCAAGTATCGACCATCGTACCATCATCTACATAAGCACCGATGTTCACATAAGAAGGCATCAGTACCACGTTTTTCGCCTGGAAAGAACCTTTACGCGCTACCGCCGGAGGAACAACACGTACGCCAGCAGCTTTAAACTGCTCATCAGTCCAGTCAGAGAATTTAGTATCTACTTTGTCGTAGAAGCGAAGATCACAAGCTTCCATTGGTTTGTTATCGTTTAATTTAAATGATAACAATACCGCTTTCTTAATCCATTGATGAACAACCCATTCACCTTCGATTTTTTCAGCAACACGTAAAGTACCATTGTCCAGGCCAGCAATTACTTCCTCAACTGCTTGACGGATTTCAGCAGGGCAATCTGCTGCTGTGAAATTCGCACGGTCTTCAAACGCTTGTTCAATGATTGTTGAAAGCTGAGACATGATCTTCCTTCCAGAAAAAAATTTCCGATATTTTACACTATATTGCTCTAAAAAGATGGAAAACTAAGAAGGGTGCTGAATTAAATTCGCAAGTAAAGTGATTAGTATCATTTTCGTATTTTAGATATGTACAAACATTGTTTAAAAAAGGCTTATCATTCAACAAGAAAAATTAATATGTATCAAAAAATAACAAAAGCCCAGCAAAACACGAATAAAAAATATTCATTGGCTCCTTTATATTGAGCTCATCACGAATAACTAATGATGAAAAAAAAGTTCTTTTGAGGAGAGAAATAATGAAAGCTTTATATCAACTTTTAGCAGTATCCGTTCTAGCTGCCACAGCTGGATCTGTCATGGCTGCTGATGAGACAATCGTAACAGATGAAGGCGTAGCTGAATTCTCTTTCTTTAAACCTGCAGCTGTTCGTGCTGAAGTCGGTACTACCGGTTACGGTGGCGCGATCTCTTGGAATGCTAACCCTTATGTAGGTGTTACTCTAGGTTATAATGGTGGTGATATTTCTTGGACTGATGATTTATCAATCAATGGTACAAAATATGACCTAGATATGGATAATAACCTGACTTACTTGAATGCTGAGATTCGTCCTTGGGCGAACTGGTTCTATATGGCTGCCGGTGTAGCATATATTGATAATGATTACGATCTATCTCGCCGTATTGGTAGTGGTGAAACTTTAAGCATTGATAACAATGACTATCAACTTGCTGCTGGTGCTACAGAAGGTCGTGTAAATGGTAAGTTATCTTACAAAAATAATATTGCTCCGTATGTAGGTCTTGGTTTCTCTCCAGCAATTACTAACCGTTGGGGTGTATTTGGTGAAATCGGCGCATACTACAATGGTAACCCAACTGTGGATTTAACTGCTACAGGTCTTGCACCAGTAGAAGGTTCTCCTAGCGTAGGTACAGCGATTGAAAATGAAGAGCGTAAAATTCGCGAAGATAATAAATATGAATGGTTCCCAGTGGCAAAACTGGGTGTAAGCTTCCGCTTCTAAGCTGTAGCTGCTAAGCCTAATAAAAAAACGAGCTTCGGCTCGTTTTTTTATTTATTAAAAGCTATTGAAAATGATAGCCCAACTTCATACCTAGGATCCAGGCACTGTTATCAGAAACTGCGGATAAACCTGCGATCTGCGGCGTAATAGGTTCGGATAAGGAAATTTCAGGTTTTTGAAACTTTAAATAATATAGTCCTGTAGCAATATCCCAGGTTTCTTGAATCTTATAAAGATGACCTAGTCCGATGCCCCAATAGCCATCACTCGGATTCAGGGTTGAAGCCGGATTTCCTGTACCAGAATCCCATAAGAGTTCGATAGAATTTATGCCAAAAGATGGCCATTGATGAGCAAGTCCGATTTTTCCAGACCATTGATCCTCACGATAATCAATCATCCTGAATGGTTTTACTTCCGGAAACTGTAAGGCCGCATAGTCAATTACAGCGCCAAATTTAGGCGGCTGGATCACGAAATTTTGCCAGTTTGACCAACGCAGCGTGCCATAGAGCGCATTTCGATCAGTTAAAGCTGTCTGAAAATCCAAGTTCACAGACTGTGGAGTTTGAATTTCTGTATAAGGTGCTGGATTCGTACCTACAATAATCGACTCAGTGGTTTTATTGTGATGAGTAATTGCAGAGCGATAGGTCAGTGCGGTTCTAAAAAAATATTCTGGAATCTGATAACTGATTCCAGCAAGCCAGCCCCGAGCGGCATCTCGTTCAAATGTGGCCCGATAACCATTGAATATATAAAATGTCTGTCCGGATAAATATAAATTTCCTTCTAAGCTTTGATAACTTAGCCCTGTATAAAAATTCCAGTTATCGTTTGGTTGAAAGCCAATTAATGAGGTCAAATTATGGCTCTCAAACTGAATGGTAGCAGCCTCAATTGGAAGTGTTGCACCTGCAAAAACAGGATCATAATGATAAGCGATATCTATAGAATAAGGCTGATCGTAAATCAGTCCCCACGACACTTGAGGATTCAACTGGAATTTTAATGCGACATTAGAGATCAATTGGTTATGGACAAGATTTCCTGTTGAAAAATCCGTGATGCCTAATTGTTGCAGCTCTTCGGTATGTTGTACCTGACCGCTGATATCAGGGCGAACCCAAGCCAGTGAAACTTCAGCATAATTATTTTTTTCAAAAAACGATTGGATGCTTTGGTTAGATTGTTCAAACGCTGCTGCATAACCTGACCCGGAGAAAAACAAGCCCACGGAGAAAAGAGCAAATTTATTATTGATCATCTTGGTATAATTCAATTTATTATGCACGTGATTATGCTTGATATTTATATTCTTTATCCACTCAAAAAATAAAAAAGAGGCAATACGCCTCTTCAATTTAGAAAGTACAACCCATATTATTCATCTGGATAAGCGACTTTTTTCAGTGCCTTGATATCTGCATCTGGTGAGCATAAAGAAATAAACTCATAACCATAACCACGTAATAAGTGACCTTTACGTACTGCAATCCAGGTAGTATTTACCCCAAAAATATCGGTTTTAATCTGTTTCAGGCGATAGTCACGTTCTGGATCATAAGCCAGATCATTGACAATGCCGACACCCATGTTGAGCTCTACATAAGTTTTAATCACATCGGCATCCAGAGCTGACATTACAATATCCACATCCACACCGGCTTCTTCAAAGGCTGAGTCGATTTTAGAACGGCCTGTAAAACCACCGTGATAAGTAATAATCGGATAGCCAGCGAGGTCTTCAATACGAACCTGTTCTTTGCTATTCAGCGGGTGATTTTGCGGCGTAATAATACTGTGCTGCCAGTTATAATAAGGCACACTCGCCAGATTTTCTTCAGTCGTCAAGGCTTCAGTCGCAATCCCGATATCTGCTTCACCCTGAAGAAGCATTTCGGTGATTTCCATTGGACTGGCTTGTTGCAAAATCAGATGAACTTTCGGAAATTCTTTTTTAAATTGGTTCACGATTGGCGGTAATACATAACGTGCCTGGGTATGTGTCGTTGCAATCGTTAATGTACCTTCATCGACCTTGTTAAAGTCATCTGCAAGACGTTTGATATTGTCTGCATCAACCAGCATACGCTCTACAATGCCGAGAAGTGCCTGACCTGGTTCAGTCAGTCCTAAAAGGCGTTTACCTTTACGGATAAATAGCTGTACACCAAGCTCATCTTCTAAATCTTTAATATGCTTACTGACACCTGACTGCGAAGTATAAAGCGCGGCTGAAGCTTCAGTTAAGTTAAAATTCTGTCTAACAGTTTCTCGAATAATTCTTAATTGTTGGAAATTCATAATTCTTTACCCTATAAGAGGATGGGGCATTTAAAAGCCCCATCTTGCAGTCTTACGCGACCTGGTTTTCAAATAAATGCAGATTTAATGCACTCAACCAAACAGTTTGATCCGGACGGAATTGATGAGCGCGAGCTTCTTCTGGTGTCAGTGAAATTTCAATCAGATTACCTTGGCGGTCATTCAGTTCCGCAACAACTTTTCCTGCAATCCAGAGTTCACGAATAAACGTGGCCTGAATCGTATTCTCTTGTGGTTGTGCATGAATACGCAGTTCATCCGGGCGAGCGAATACAATGACATTACCCTGAGCTGCCTGTTTGGCGGCATCGAACTGGATACGGTCTTCACCTAGCTGAAGTATGCCGCCATTATTCTGGCCTTCGAAACGGTTAGCTTGTCCCAGGAAGTCAAACACGAATGGTGTTTTCGGTGTTTCATACACTTCACGTGGTGAACCGATCTGTTCCACATTGCCTTTATTCATCACTACGATCTGATCAGCAACTTCTAAGGCTTCTTCCTGGTCGTGAGTGACAAAAATTGAAGTAATGTGCAGTTCATCATGCAGGGTACGTAACCAGCGGCGCAGTTCTTTACGGACTTTGGCATCTAGTGCGCCGAACGGCTCATCCAGTAACAGTACACGTGGCTCAACGGCTAGTGCACGCGCAAGTGCAATACGTTGACGCTGACCACCAGAAAGCTGAGCCGGATAACGGTCTGCCAGGAAGCCAAGTTGTACCAGATCAAGCAAACGGGTCACACGTTTTTTAATTTCTGCTTCTGATGGACGGGTTGAACGTGGGCGTACACGTAGACCAAAAGCCACGTTATCGAATACGGTCATATGACGGAACAGGGCATAGTGCTGGAATACAAAACCCACTTCACGTTCACGTACGTGGACATTGGTTGCATCCTGGCCTTCCAGAATCACCTGACCACCGTCAGCAGATTCAAGACCTGCAATAATACGCAGTAGAGTCGTTTTACCGCAGCCTGAAGGGCCGAGCAGGGCAACCAGCTGACCATCTGGGAAATCCAGAGAAATGTTTTTAAGTGCATGGAATGCACCAAAGTGTTTTTCAATATTTTTAACTTGAATACTCATGTGGGCATTCCTTAAGAAACTGTTGAATCGTCATTACGTTTGTCTTGTTTTTCCTGGCGCAGTTCGACCCAGGTTTTCAGAACCAGAGTCACAATTGCGAGGAGAGCCAGGAGCGATGACACGGCAAACGCAGCACTAAAGGTATATTCGTTATATAGAATTTCGACGTGTAGCGGCAAAGTATTGGTTTCACCACGGATATGGCCAGAAACCACTGATACTGCACCGAACTCACCCATGGCGCGGGCATTACACAGAATTACGCCGTAAATCAGACCCCATTTGATATTTGGCAGGGTCACTTTCCAGAAGGTTTGCCAGCCAGATGCACCTAGTACAATCGCAGCTTCTTCTTCTTCAGTACCTTGCGCTTCCATTAAAGGGATCAGCTCACGTGCTACAAAAGGTACGGTAATGAAGATCGTTGCCAGAACAATCGCAGGAACAGCGTAAAGGATCTTGATGTCATTATCCATCAACCAGCCACCCATCCAGCCTTGAGTACCGAAAATCAGTACCAGCATCAAACCTGCAATAACAGGTGATACCGAGAAAGGCATATCGATAATGGTGGTCAAAATTGATTTACCCGGGAAGTTAAACTTCGCCACTGACCAGGCTGCAGCTACGCCGAATACTACATTCATCGGTACCGCGATCACAGCCGTTAGCAAGGTCAGTTTGACCGCAGATAAAGTATCTGGATGAACGAGGGCTTGCGTATATACGCCAACGCCTTGTTTAAACGCTTCAACAAAGACCAGAACCAAAGGCAGAATCAGGCAGCTTAAAAAGAAGATCAGTGCAATCGCAATCAGGGTATAACGTACCCAGGTCGGCTCACGAGTCGCATCGCGGGATTGCAATTTTTCAGCCAGCGCATTGCTGTTGGTATTTAAACTCATCGTGCAGTTCTCCCGGTACGACGGCTCGCCCAAGCTTGCAATAAGTTAATCAGGAAAAGCATCACAAAGGAAATGAGCAGCATCACTACAGCAATTGTGGTCGCACCTGCATAGTCATATTCTTCCAGACGGGAAATAATCATTAATGGCGCAATTTCAGTTTCAAAGGGCTGGTTACCGGCAATGAAAATCACTGAGCCATATTCACCGACACCACGTGCAAAGGCCAAAGCAAAACCTGTGATCAGTGCTGGCAGCAGAATTGGAAAAATGACTTTGGTGACAATCTGAAAACGGTTCGCACCGAGTGCAGAAGCCGCTTCTTCCAGTTCAGTTTCTAAATCAGAAAGAACTGGCTGTACCGTACGGACCACAAAAGGAATACCGATAAAGATCAAAGCCAGGGTAATACCGATCGGAGTATAAGCCACCTTGATGCCAATTGGATCTAAATACTGACCAATCCAGCCCGTCGGTGCATATAAAGAAGTCAGAGCAATACCGGCAACTGCAGTTGGTAGGGCAAAAGGCAGATCGACCAGTGCATCGACAATACGTTTACCCGGAAAGCTATAACGCACCAGACACCATGCCAGTAACAGGCCAAAAACTACATTAATCAAAGCAGCGATAATGGCTGAACTAAAGCTTAGCTGTAATGATTTCAAGATACGTTCAGAGCTCAGGATTTCCCATAAACCTTCCCAGCCAATGCCGAGTGATTTAATAAAAACGGCAGATAACGGGATCAGAACGATTAATGACAAATACGCTAGGGTAAAGCCTAGAGAAAGACCAAATCCTGGCAGCACTCGGGATCGCTGCGACATGATTACTCCTCAAAAGAGAGAATGCTGGTTAAAGTTAACCAGTGAAAATTAGAAAATAGAATCGGCACAAGCATAATTTGCAGGGACTAAAATGCAAATTTAAAATAATACTTGCTCTCATTAACTTTGCTGATATGGTGCATAGCCTTTTCTGAAATCAAATATTGTTCAATTTCAGGGAAAGGACCAAAACCGGAAGCAACATTGACATGGCCTACAACTCCCAGATTAATCGGTTTGATATTCCAGGCTTTCGCCAGAACCTGGGCATCTTCAAAACTTAGCCATGGATCATTTTCACTGATCAGCAAAGTCGTTGGAGCCTGAATCTTGAGCTGCTGGAAATAGGCGCTGTAATCCGTCTGGCTATCACGGGCAAAACCATTTTCCCCAAAACGTGCCGGATTGGCAGGTGCAACCAGAACCAGATTTTTGACTTTAGTATTCAGTTCAGGATGCTGGGCCAATGATGCCACGCTGGTCAAACAGCCAAAGCTATGTGCCACAATTTGTACATCATCTGGAATGACTTGCAGAGTTTTAACAAATTCTGCGACCCATACATCCAGTACCGGATGATTCCAGTCCTTTTGCTGCACACGGGAGCAGCGCATGAGCCGGTGTTGCAGGCAGGTTTGCCAGTGATTGTATTCACTGCCACCTACACCGGGAACAATAAGCGTATGAGTCATGTCGATGCTCCTGTATGAAATCAGCTTAAATTATTTTTTGTGCTGTTAGCTTTAACGATCTGGTCAAAAACACCACCATTTTCAAAGTGGGCTTTCTGTACTTTATCCCAGCCACCAAACTCCTGATCAATAGTCACCAGTTTTAATGGCTTAAAGACTTGGCTATATTTCGCCAGTACTTTTTCATTACGTGGGCGATAGAAGTTACGTGCT
The DNA here is from genome assembly GCF_000804305.1 of Acinetobacter sp. YZS-X1-1. Lineage (NCBI taxonomy): Bacteria > Pseudomonadati > Pseudomonadota > Gammaproteobacteria > Moraxellales > Moraxellaceae > Acinetobacter > Acinetobacter sp. YZS-X1-1. The sequence continues at coordinate 15,258 of NZ_JWHB01000023.1, forward strand.
GAGATTTCCTGACCCAGTGGTGAGTACAGGAAGTTTAAATAACCCTGGGCCAGGTATTTGTTACCTTTTTTATTGGCATTCTTTTCAACAATTGCCACGGGTGGCTCAGCTAGAATTGACAGGGAAGGAGTCACAATTTCGAACTTGCCCGGTTGTTCACGCAGGGCTAAATGTGCTTCATTTTCCCACGCCAGTAATACGTCACCGATGCCACGTTCAGCAAAAGTGGTGGTTGAACCACGCGCACCTGAATCAAGTACTTTGGTTTGTTTATAGATTTTACGAACAAATTCTTGTGCAGTTTTGTCGTTACCACCTGGTAAATGTTTGGCATATGCCCAAGCTGCTAAATAGTTCCAGCGTGCACCGCCTGAGGTTTTAGGATTTGGTGTGATAATCTCTACACCCGGTTTTACCAGATCACCCCAATCCTTGATGCCCTTTGGATTGCCTTTACGTACCAGGAATACGATGGTAGAAGTATATGGTGTTGAGTTTTGTGGTAATTTTTTCTGCCAGTCTGCAGGTAATAGTTTGGCTTTTTCGACCAGCACATCAATGTCAGCGGCTAATGCCAAAGTTACCACATCGGCATCCAGACCATCAATTACGGCACGCGCCTGTTTACCTGAACCACCATGTGACTGTTTAAAGTTAATGCTTTGGCCAGTACGGCTTTTCCAGTATTTACCAAATTCTTTATTGACGTCTTCATAGAGTTCACGCGTGGGATCATAAGAGACATTCAGAAAGTCGCGCGCTGCAGCAGAAAACGAAGTTGCTGAAATAACAGCAGCCAGAACCCCTAGTTTTAGTTTTGTTGAAATGCTCATGTGAACCTCAAACTCTTACACGTTTTGTAACATGAGTGAAGAATAAACCTATTCTTTATGCATAAAAAATAATTAAAAATGAATTTTATATGAAAATATAAGATAAAAGAGTCTATAAGTATTTGAAACAACAATGGCCTTATTCAATAAGGCCATTGCATAGACATTTATTATTACGATTTTGTGCTATTTGCCTTTACGATCTGGTCAAAGATACCGCCATTGGCAAAGTGTTTTTTCTGTACCTTGTCCCAGCCACCAAACTCTTTATCAATAGTCATCAGCTTCAGCGATTTAAAGACATTGCTGTATTGTTTTAATACTGCCACATTACGTGGGCGATAGAAATTCTTCGCAGCAACCGTTTGACCCGCAGGTGAGTACAGGTAATTCAGATACGCTTTAGCCAGATTTTCATTACCATCTTTTTTGGCATTCTTTTCAACGATTGCCACTGGTGGCTCAGCCAAAATCGATAAGGAAGGGGTAATAATTTCGAACTTGCCAGGCTGTTCACGAATGGCTAAATGTGCTTCATTTTCCCAAGCCAGCAATACATCACCGATGCCGCGTTCAACAAAAGTTGTTGTTGCACCACGTGCACCTGAGTCGAGTACTTTAGTTTGCTTGTAGATCTGGCGAACAAAGTCTTGAGCTTTAGTATCGTTACCGCCTGGCTGATGTTTCGCCCATGCCCAAGCGGCCAGGTAGTTCCAGCGCGCGCCACCAGAAGTTTTAGGATTTGGCGTAATGATTTCTACGCCCGGTTTCACCAGATCGCCCCAGTCTTTAATGCCTTTAGGGTTGCCTTTTTTCACCAGGAAAACGATGGTTGAGGTATAAGGTGTCGAATTTTGTGGAAATTTCTTTTGCCAGTCTTTAGGTAGCAGGCCGCGTGCTGCAATCTCATCAATATCTGCAGCTAGGGCCAAAGTCACGACGTCCGCATCCAGACCATCAATGACAGCACGTGCCTGTTTACCTGAACCGCCATGTGACTGTTTGAAGTTAACATCCTGACCAGTAGATTTTTTCCAGTAAGCACTGAATTCTTTATTAAAGTTATCGTACAATTCGCGAGTTGGATCATAAGACACGTTCAGGAAGTCTTTTGCAGATACGCTAAAAGCGGTTGCTGAAATAAGTGCTGCCAATACCCCAATTTTTAATTTACGGATGTTCATATTTGCCTCAAATGTTTCTTTGTTTTGTTGGATGGGGCAAGAATAGCTGGAGATTTTTTGCAGAAAAAATAATTAAAAACGAATTTTATGTGAGTAAAACAGATATATAGACAGAGCTTATATTTCATCGCTCTATCCGTCACCAGAGAGGCCTTAAAAGCATGTTGTATTTAAAAAATGCTCAACTCGTCAAAGATATAGATGTGCTGGATCGTGCCTTTCATTATGGTGATGGCTGCTTTACTACCGCCCGCATACGTCGAAACCAGATCGAGTTAGCAGACCGTCATCTAGCACGTTTAAGGATGGGCCAGCAAAAATTAAGTTTGCAGGCTGATCTGGACCTGATTGAAAAAAGTTTGCAAGCGTTATTGAAATCAGAAGCTGAACTGAACGGAACCTTAAAGATTGTACTGAGTCGTGGTATAGGACAGCGTGGTTATAGCCTGCCAGACCATCCGGCAGATCTTTGGGTGTTCTATTATCCGAAAACTCTACAGGACTTCAGTTATGAGCAGATTCAGGCGGGTGTATTGCAACAGGCCATTGGCCTCAGCATGCCGAATCTGGTGGGGTTGAAAACCTTAAACCGTCTGGAACAGGTCTTGCTTAAACAGGAAGCGGATCTGCATGGCTGGCCGGAAGCACTGGTCACAGATGTGCAGGGTACAATTGTTGAAGGGGTGAGCAGTAATTGCTTTATTCGTATAAACAATACATGGATTACACCAGAACTTCGTTATAATGGCGTCTTCGGTGTAATGCGTGCAGAAATTTTGCAACGTATGCAGGATCAGGGCATTATCTGTCAGCAGCGTGATGTGGAAATGGATGAAATTCCCCATATCGACAGCTTGTTTTTCTGCAATGCGCTCAGTCCGATGAAAATTGCCACTCAATTTGAGCAGCGTGCTTTAAATGTAGATGCTTGTATTGAACTTTTTAACCGTCTTCGATTGAATCAGATGCCTTATTAATATGTCAGCTTTCAAGTCTAAAACCAAAAAGAAAAATAATGCCAAACGCCCTGGTTTCATGAAGGGGATAGTTCTATTTCTAATCGGGATACTCCTGGTTCTAGGGCTGATCCTGAAAGCTAGCCTATGGAAAGATTATCCTGTAGAAGGTCAAAAACAGTTACTGGCAATTAGTAACGGTGAAACCTATTCTGGATTTATTGATCGGCTGGCCAAAGAAAATCATGTCAGCTTTCCGATTATTTTAAAGCTGTATCAGCGCATCATGATTCATGACACCATGAAGGCGGGTGTCTATGAAATTCCTCAAGGTATGAGTATCCGTGCAGTGCTGGACATGATTTCTAATGCAGAAAATGCTCAGATGAACCGGATTCTGGTGATTGAGGGTACAACCTTTAAACAGCTGATTGATGCCTTAAAGAAAGATGATCTGGTGACTAAAGAAGTGGTGAATTTGCCAACCGATCAATTGCTCAAAGAACTCAATATTCCATTTAATCATCCTGAAGGTCTGTTCGCTCCGGATACCTATTTCTTTGCCAAAGGCGAAACAGATCGCAAGATTCTGACCGATCTTTATCAGCGCCAGATGAAATCTCTGGATCAGGCTTGGGAAAAACGTGCTTCAGATCTGCCATATCAGAATAAGTACGAAGCGCTAATCATGGCATCGATCATTGAAAAAGAAACCAGCCTGGATAGCGAGTTACAACAGGTATCAGGTGTATTTGTACGCCGTTTGAAAATCGGCATGCGTCTACAGACAGATCCAACTGTTATTTATGGTATGGGTGAGAATTACAAAGGTAATATCACCCGTCAGGATCTACGCACTCCAACACCCTATAACACCTATACCATGGCTGGCTTACCACCGACACCGATTGCCTTGCCAAGCAAGAAAGCCATTGAAGCAGCGATGCATCCAGACAATTCACAAAATATTTATTTTGTTGCAACGGGTAATGGTGGGCATAAATTCAGCAGCAGTCTGCAAGACCACAATAAAGCAGTACAAGAGTATCTCTCTGTTTTACGTTCAAAAAATAAGGAATGAGCATGTTTATCAGCTTTGAAGGCACTGAAGGTGTAGGGAAAACCACACTCATTCGTCGTATCTATGATGATTTTATTGCTCAAGGCAAAGAGGTCGTGCTGACCCGCGAGCCGGGCGGTACACCGATGGCAGAACAGATTCGTTCGCTATTGTTGGCCGTAAACCACGAAGAAGCGATGTGCCATGATACAGAGTTATTGCTGATGTATGCGGCACGTGCCCAGCATCTGACACAAGTGATTCTACCCGCTTTAAATGCTGGAAAAATTGTCTTATGTGATCGCTTCAGTGATGCCAGTTTTGCCTATCAATGTGCAGGGCGTGGACTCAGTGAAGACAAGCTGAATCTGTTGAATCAAAATTTCGTGGAACGTATGCCGGATATTACGTTCTGGCTGGATGCACCGATTGAACTGGGTATGAATCGCGCACGTGCCCGAGGTGCACTGGATCGGTTTGAGCAAGAGAAAGTTACTTTCTTTGAGAAAGTTCGCGCTGGATATGCAACACTATGCCAGCGTCATTCAGAGCGGATTAAATGTCTGGATGCAACTCAAACACCGGATCAGGTGTTTCAACAGGCGTTGTCTTATTTAAAATAATTTTATTCTAAAGACATTTTTGGCATACTTTTCTCTAGTTATTTCAAGGAAGAATCTTCTATATTGGAAGAAATCAGGAAGATAAAACATGATGAAAAGTACAAGAGAAGAAATCATCCAGTTTTTACAGCAGGAATTTCCACAGAGCCTGGAAAAGTGCCAGATCGAAGCTGTAGTGCCTCAGGGTGCAACCTTACTGTATCGAGTGAGTGAGCAGGAATTACGTCCCGGCGGCACAGTGTCTGGCCCCACCATGATGACCTTAGCTGATCTGGCTTTATATATTGCGATCCTCGGTGAGATTGGACTGGTTGGCCTGGCAGTGACTACGAACTTAAATATTAATTTTCTGCGTAAACCTTCGGGTGGTGTTGATCTGCGAGGGGAAAGTAAATTGATGAAAGTGGGGAAGGCGCTCATTGTGGGAGAAGTCTGGATTTATTCGATTGATCAGGAAGAGCCGGTTGCCCATGTGACAGCGACCTATTCGGTTCCACCACGTAAAGAACACGTGCATTCCTTAAAATGCTGATTAATTCTTACAAATCATATGCTTTATTTAAATCCTGATTATTCTAAAAACTTAAAAAATCAGAGCCAAAGAAAAGGCAGATAACATTTAAAAATATTATCTGCCTATATCTTTAAGCATTCACCAAAGGAGTTTCTACTTCAAAACTTGGTGGAATCAGTACAGTTTTACGTAGTTCAGGCAGTAATTCTGGATAATCCAGGGTGAAATGCAGGCCACGAGATTCTTTACGTTGCATGGCACAACGCACAATCATCTCAGAAACCAATACCAGATTACGCAGCTCGATCAAGTTTTTGCTCACCTGATAATCTTGATAGTATTCGGTAATTTCTTTCTTTAACATCTCAATCCGGTGCAGGGCACGTTCCAGACGTTTAGTCGTGCGGACGATACCCACATAGTTCCACATGGTCTGACGCAGCTCGTCCCAGTTTTGCAGAATAACTACATCTTCATCAGGATTAGTGACCTGAGAATCATCCCATTCTGATACCTCAGGGATAGCTTGATCTGTCTTGAAATTTTCCTGAATATGTTTGGCAGCACTCATGCCATATACAAAACATTCTAAAAGTGAGTTACTGGCCATACGGTTAGCGCCGTGTAAGCCAGTATAAGAAGTTTCACCAATGGCATAGAGTCCGGCAATATCGGTCTGACTGTTTTCATCTACGACCACACCACCGCAGGTATAGTGCGCAGCAGGAACCACAGGAATCATTTCCTTGGTGATGTCGATGCCAAGTTCTAACAGACGTGCATATAAGGTTGGGAAGTGTTCTTTGATGAAGCTTTCATCTTTATGGGTAATATCTAGCCAGACATGACGAATGCCCAGACGTTTAATCTCATAGTCAATTGCGCGTGCCACAATATCACGTGGTGCCAGTTCAGCACGCTCATCAAAACGCAGCATAAAACGCTCACCATCAGGTAGGCGTAAATATGCACCTTCACCACGCATGGCTTCTGTGATCAGGAATGAACGGGCTTGTGGATGATATAAACAGGTCGGATGGAACTGGTTGAATTCCATATTGGCAACCCGGCAACCGGCACGATAGGCCATCGCAATCCCATCACCAGTCGCGATATCCGGATTGGAAGTATAAAGATAAGCTTTCATCGCACCGCCACAAGCCAGGGCAGTAAATGGTGCTAAGAAAGTATGAACTTGTGCACTTGCTTCATTGAGTGCATATAAACCTAAGGCGCGATTTTCACCATCTAGGCCCAGTTTTTGTGAACAGATCAGGTCGATCGCAATGTAATTTTCAAAGATGGTAATATTTTCTTTTTCCTGAGCACGCTGTACCAACGTGGTAGAAATGGCACGCCCAGTCGCATCAGCCGCATGAATGATTCGGCGCTGTGAATGACCGCCTTCACGGGTCAAATGTAATTGTTCCTGCTCATCCAGAGTAAATTGGACGCCGTGTTTCAGCAGAAAATCCACCGAAGGCTTACCACCTTCAACCGTCTGCTTCACCGCATCCATTTCACACAGATGTACACCTGCAATCATGGTGTCATCAATATGCTGTTCAATCGAGTCTGTCTCATCCAGTACGGCTGCAACACCGCCTTGGGCATAATAGGTACTGGCATCGGTCAGGGTAGATTTAGCAAGAACTGCAATATTAAAATGTTCAGGCAAAGAAAGTGCTAGACTTAGGCCGGCACCACCACTGCCCACAATGATCACGTCAAAATGATGGGTAAGGGGAAAATTAGACATGTCCATCAGCTAATTGAAAAAAGTCCGGTAATCAGAGCGCTTTTTTGTACAAAAGGCAAGCGTTTAAGTGTTCATTTATTGATGAAAAAAATTAATAAAAGCTTTAACTTAATGCTTTAGAAAAATTAAAGGTTGCCAACATTCAAGCTTTCGAACATATTGTTACTTAAAATATATGAAGTTTGTGATAAAACCTATTTACATAAATTTATCAACAATTTGGGTGAATAATTTATATGAAAATTCTGGATTTAAAAAAAGGATTATTTGCAGCGACTGTTACTATGAGTGCTGCTCAGTTACAGGCAGTAACACCCGTCGATTTTTCTAACCTGGTTGATCAGGTCAGTCCGGCAGTTGTCAGTGTGAGTGTTGTCAAAAAAATGAGCGAAGAAGAGCTCTTGCAACAACAGGTTCCTGAAATTTTACGCCGTTTCTTTGGTAATCAAGTGATTATTCCGCAGCCACGTGTACCGCAGGAAAAAACCGGATATGGGAGTGCCTTCTTCATTAGTAAGGATGGCTATCTGCTGACCAACCACCACGTAGTTGAAGATGCGTCTAAAGTGACAATTACCTTGAATGATCGTCGGGAAATTGATGCGACAGTCGTGGGAAGCGACGAGCGTACTGACGTCGCTTTATTGAAAGTTAATGGTTCAGGTTTCCCGGAACTGCGTACTGGTGATGTCGATAAATTACGTGTAGGTGAACCCGTATTAGCAATCGGTTCACCTTTTGGTTTTGACTACTCCGCTTCTGCCGGCATTGTCAGTGCCAAGATGCGTAACATGATGGGAGAAACAGCCGTACCATTTATTCAAACTGACGTTGCCCTCAACCCGGGGAACTCGGGTGGACCGCTATTTAACCAGCGCGGTGAAGTGGTGGGGGTGAACTCACGAATCTTCAGTGGTACTGGCGGTTATATGGGTCTGTCATTTTCGATTCCCATTGATGTCGCTATGGAAGTCGCTGACCAGCTGAAACGTGATGGTAAGGTGACCCGTTCTTATCTGGGTGTAAGCCTGCAAGATATCGACCGTACTTTGGCTGAATCTTACAAATTATCTAAGCCAGAAGGTTCTTTAATTACCCAGGTGGCACCAAACTCGCCAGCGGCTAAAGCGGGTCTGCAAGCCGGTGACGTGATTTTAAAATACAACGGTACTGATATTTCACGCACTAGCCAGTTGCTGAACTATTTGAACCGTTCTGCGCCTAAACAGCAGATTCAGCTGGAAGTATTACGTGATGATAAACGTCGTAATATCAATGCAACCTTAACAACTGCACCAGATGAAACGCCAGCCAAAGCAGGTAATCAGGCTCAGCCAAATAAAGGGCCGGTATTAGGCGTTACTATTCGTGAATTAAGCCCGGCTGAAAAAGAACGTTTAGAGATTAAGGGTGGTGTAGTCATTCAGGACGTCCGTAGAGACGGGATCGCAGCTCAGGCACGGATCATGCCAAATGATGTCGTGACTCAAATCAATGGTAAAGCGATATTGAACAGTAATCAGTTTGTGGAAGCTGTGGCAGACCTGAAAAAAGGCAGTGTTGCCCGTGTCGGTCTGATTCGTCAGGGTCAACGTGCCATTGTCGGGATGCGCATTTCATAAAATAAATGAATCTTCAATAAAAGACCGCTTGTATGGGCGGTTTTTTATTTTTCGCAATTTACCCGAGCCATAATTTCTGTAGACTCTGTACATAGAAAAATTGCGATAAAGGATTAGAGAAAAGTGAACGGTATTTTTGACCAAGTTTTAAAGGTACGTCCTGAACATATTGATCGTCTAGGACATGTGAATAACGTCATTTATGTGCAGTGGATGCAGGATGTGGCCTCGGCCCATATCGAACAATTAGGACTCGGTTTAAATGAGTATCTGCAACTTAAACATGCCATGGTTGCAGTTGAACATCATGTCCAGTATCGCAAGGCGGCATTTGAAGGGGATGAGCTGATTCTACGAACCTGGTTAAGTGATTTGAATGCCTTATATTCATTCAGACAGTATGCTTTTTATCGTCCACAGGATCAGAATGTCCTATTTACCGGTAGCACGCAGTGGGCCTGTATCGAAATTGCATCGGGTCGCCCGAAGCGTATGTCGCCAAGTTTTACCCAAGCTTATCAGCCCCTCTCAGACAGTATTAACCCTTATGATTTTTCTACTTTATATTTGAGTGAAGAAGCAAAGACAATAAGAGAAGAATCAATCTAATAAGGTGATGATATCGAGATTGAATAGAAGGCAGCTACTAAATAGGAAGCAGCCCATTTAACAAGCTGTTTCTAAGAAAAAAGCTGAGGAAAAGAAAAATAAGAAGAAACTGGTCATGTGCTTAAGACAGCTAAGAGAGAAGAAAGATAATTCTTTTTCTGTATCTCCATTCTGCTATAATCCTCGGCAATTTCTATTCGGCTTTTGTTATGCAATGACTTTTTAAATTGCATGGCGCGTTTTTTTCTCAAGGTAGCCCATGGCGCAAGCTAAAAAATCTGTTGATATTAAAAACATTCGTAACTTCTCGATTATTGCGCATATTGACCACGGTAAATCGACTCTGGCAGACCGTTTTATTCAAACTTGTGGTGGTTTACAGGATCGTGAAATGCAGGCTCAAGTTCTTGATTCTATGGAACTTGAACGCGAACGTGGGATTACCATCAAAGCGGCTTCGGTCACCTTGTACTATACCCATCCAAATGGTCAAGAGTATCAGTTGAACTTCATTGATACCCCGGGACACGTGGATTTCTCTTATGAAGTTTCACGTTCTTTAGCGGCCTGTGAAGGTGCACTTCTCGTTGTGGATGCAGCGCAAGGGGTAGAAGCGCAGTCTGTAGCAAACTGCTATACCGCGATTGAGCAGGGTCTGGAAGTTTTACCAGTACTGAACAAGATTGACTTGCCACAGGCTGAACCCGAACGTGTAATTCAGGAAATTGAAGATATTATCGGGATTGAAGCGACTGAAGCACCGACCTGTTCAGCAAAAACTGGCCTAGGTATTGAAGGTGTACTTGAAACGCTGGTGAATGTCATTCCTGCACCAACAGGTGAACGTGATGCACCGCTGCAAGCGTTGATTATTGACTCATGGTTCGATAACTACTTGGGCGTGGTATCTCTAGTTCGTGTGAAACAGGGGCGTGTTCGCAAAGGCGACAAGATGCTGGTGAAATCGACGGGTCAGACACATATCATCACTTCAGTCGGTATTTTCAATCCGAAGCATACTGAAACCGATATTCTTGAAGCGGGTGAAGTTGGTTTCGTAATTGCCGGTATTAAAGACATTTTTGGTGCACCAGTGGGTGATACCATTACACTGGCAACTACTCCAGAAGTTCCAACATTACCTGGTTTCAAAAAAGTAAAACCACAGGTCTATGCGGGCCTGTTCCCAATCGATTCCAGTGATTTTGAACCTTTCCGTGAAGCATTGCATAAACTGCAAATCAATGACTCTGCGCTGTTCTTCGAACCAGAAAGTTCTGATGCTCTAGGCTTCGGTTTCCGCTGTGGCTTCTTGGGTATGCTGCACATGGAGATCGTACAGGAGCGTCTAGAACGTGAATACGATCTGGATTTGATCTCTTCAGCACCAACGGTAATTTATGAAGCAGTGATGAAAAATGGCAATACCATTTACATCGATAGCCCGTCAAAAATGCCAGATGGCTCAACTGTTGAAGACCTGCGTGAACCAATTGCAGAGTGTCATATCCTCGTGCCACAGGAATACCTGGGTAATGTCATGACCCTATGTATTGAGCGCCGTGGTGTACAGAAAGACATGAAGTTCATGGCGAATCAGGTATCCGTTACTTTTGAAATTCCAATGGCCGAAGTGGTGATGGATTTCTTTGATAAATTGAAATCTTGTTCACGTGGTTTTGCGTCACTAGATTACAACTTTGTGCGTTTTGAAAGTTCATCACTGGTGAAAGTGGATGTCCTGATCAATGGTGAAAAAGTCGATGCTTTAGCAATGATTTGCCATCGCCAGGATGCACGTCATCGTGGAATTGCACTGGTTGAAAAAATGAAAGACCTGATTCCTCGTCAGATGTTTGATGTGGCAATTCAGGCGGCTATTGGTGCGCAAATTATTGCCCGTTCTACTGTAAAAGCAATGCGTAAAAACGTATTGGCAAAATGTTATGGTGGTGACGTATCACGTAAGAAGAAACTTCTTGCAAAACAGAAAGAAGGTAAGAAACGTATGAAACAGGTGGGTAGCGTTGAAATTCCACAAGAAGCGTTCTTAGCTGTACTGAAAGTCGAACGCTAATACTATAAGGATAATAAGCCCATGGATTTTGATTTTAATTTGATTCTTGTTCCTGCGACCTTATTTTTCGTCGTGGTCTGGTTGCTGGATAAGTTTGTTCTGAAACAACGACATACCAAAGGCAAGGGCAATGAAAACTTCATTATTACCTGGGCTTATGATTTCTGGCCGGTTTTGGCGGTCGTTTTAGTATTGCGTTCTTTCCTGTACGAACCTTTCAATATTCCATCAGACTCCATGGTTCCAACCCTGGAAACCGGTGATTTTATCCTGGTCAATAAGTTTGACTATGGTGTGAAATTACCAATTATAAATACAAAAATTCTGGATACAGGCAGCCCGGAACGTGGTGATGTCGTGGTCTTCCGCTATCCGCCACAACCAACGATTAGCTATATCAAACGTGTAATTGGTTTGCCAGGTGATCATATTGTTTATGATCATGGCCAGTTAACCATTAATGGTGAGAAAGTAACAAAAGTTCCAGTAGAATTCAGCCGTGAAAAAGATCGCCTGGATACGCCAAATTCGATTTATCATAAGGAAACCATTGGCGAACATACTTTCACTATGCGTGAACTGGAAGGAGTAAATGTAGCTCGTCAGGCTCCATTCCTTAACTATATAGAAAATGGTAAGTTTTCAGCTGAAAATGGTTTATATTGGGAAGTGAAAGTTCCAGAAGGCCATTACTTTGCGATGGGGGATAATCGCGATCAAAGTGCTGACAGTCGTTTCTGGGGCTTTGTTCCGGAAGAAAACTTAACAGGTCGCGCATTCTATATCTGGATGCATAAAGAACCTGGCTTTAAACTGCCATCGTTTAGTCGAAACGGAATAATCGATTAATTATTTCAGTCAGGAAAATAAAAAATGAAACATCAACAAGGTGCTTCGTATATTGGAATTTTATTTGCAATCGTGGGGTTTGCTTTTCTTGCCAAAGTGGCGATTGCAGTTTGGGGGCCATACTTTGATGATCGTATGGTGGACAATCAGATTGAGGAACTTTTAAAGAGTTCTCCGGCAAATATTGCGCCAGAAAAATTTCGTCAGCAGATGGGTCAGCGTTTAGAAATGAACAATATTCGCGATCTGAAATTTGATGAAATTGCCAAGGTAACCAACACTGATGGTTTACAGGTGCACAAGAATTATGAAATTCGCAAGAATTTCATAATGAATATCGATTTAGTGATGAAGTTTGAGAAAGATTTTGATCAAAGCACAGTCAAAACTAAATGATGAGCGTCTTGCCAAACGGATCGGTTATCAGTTTAAACAAACTGATCTGTTAAAACTGGCATTGACCCATCGTTCAGTCAGTCATAAACACAACTATGAACGCCTAGAATTTCTAGGCGATTCTCTTTTAGGGATGATCATAGCCAATTATCTCTTTACTGCTTACCCGCAGGAAAACGAGGGCCGTCTGACGCGTATGCGTGCGACTCTTGTCCGACAGGAAGCGTTAGGGAAAATTGCTAATGATCTAAAATTGAGTCAGAACCTGATTCTCAGTACGGGTGAGCTGAAATCGGGTGGTCATCATCGTGAGTCTATACTTGCGGATACGGTCGAAGCCATTATTGGTGCGATCTATGTGGATTGCGGTGATCTCACTGTACTACAGGCGATTGTGCTAAAATGGTACGAACCGTATTTAGACAATATAGAACCAACTGACCAGCTGAAAGACCCTAAATCACGCCTACAGGAATATTTACAAGCACGTAAAAAACCTCTCCCAGTTTACGAGGTTGTAGATATTCAGGGTGATGCCCCGAACCAGCATTTCAAAGTGGAATGTCAGGTAGAAGGCTTACCGGTCATGGCCGGTGAAGGTTCAAGCCGACGATTCGCTGAACAGGCGGTTGCGGCAGATATTTTAAAACATTTGGAGCATAAGTCTTAATGACTACTCATTCCGATCACATTGATGCTGATCACGAGTCGCAAAGCGACAGCAATGACTTGATTAGTCAATTTTTCAGTGCACAGGGTACTGAAATTCCTTCTGATTATCGTAGCGGTTTCGTGGCGATTGTGGGACGTCCAAACGTGGGTAAATCAACCTTGATGAACCACTTACTGGGCCAGAAACTTTCAATTACTTCACGTAAACCACAAACCACACGTCATAAAATCGTAGGGATTGATTCACGTGAAAAGTCTCAGGCGGTATTTGTTGATACACCGGGGATGCATAAGAAAGAAGTGCGTGCCATCAATAAAATGATGAACCGAGCTGCGCACTCTGCATTGCGTGACGTGAACCTGGTGCTGTTTGTAGTTGATGCACAAAAATGGACCCAGAACGATGAGCTTGTTCTGGAGAAATTAAAAAATGCGGATATGCCGGTGATTCTGGTAATCAACAAGCTGGACACGTTCGAGAACAAGAATGAGGCCTTACCGCTGATTCGTGAACGTGCCAAACTGATGAACTTTGCTGAAATCGTACCGGTGTCTGCACTTCGTGGTGCCAACCTCGAACACTTACGCGATACGATTGCCAAGTATCTGCCATTCCAGCCACCGCTATATTCACTGGATCAGCTCACTGATCGTTCAGAACGTTTTCTGGCTTCTGAAATTATCCGTGAAAAGATCATGCGTCAGTTAGGTGAAGAACTGCCATACGATTTAACTGTTCAGATTGAATCTTTCAAAACTGAAGAGCCGACCCTGAACGAAAAAACAGGCCGTATGAAGCCGGCATGTACTTATATTGATGCCACCATTTTCGTTGATCGTGCTGGCCAGAAAGCCATTGTGATTGGTGAAAAAGGTGCGAAGCTGAAAAAGATTGGTATGGACGCACGTGTCGACATGGAAAAAATGTTCGAGCAGAAAATCATGCTAACGCTTTGGGTGAAAGTTAAAGGCGGCTGGTCTGATGATGAGCGAGCCCTGAAAAGTCTAGGTTATAGCGACATTTAAATTGGATAGGAATGGATCATGATGAAATTTCTGGCAGTTATTGCATGTGTTTTATTTTTGCAGGGCTGTATTCATAAAGTAGTGACCGTTCCTGCCAAAGTTGCCTATAAAACCACAAAGTACGCGGTCAAAGGGACCGCGGCTGTTGTGGGTGCCGCCATTCCCGATGGGGATGACGAAGAAGACGAGAAAAAATCAAAAAAGAATAAAGACTAAAGAAGCAGCCTATGCGTAATGAAGTGCTGCATGGATACCTGATTCATCATCGTAAATATCGCGATCGCAGTCATATTGTGCATTTATTTACCCAGGAATATGGCCGTATCGACGGGATACTGAGACAAAATCCTCCACCCCAATATCAACCCATCAGCTTGTTAGCTTCAGGCAAATCTGAACTTAAAAATTTCACCAAATTAGAAATTGTTAATCAGCCGATCTTTTTTTTCGGCGATGCTTTCTTTTCTGGCTTTTATCTAAATGAAATCCTGTTGCGTTTATGTCCGCTTGAAGTGCAAATGCCGCTGACCTTTGCCAAATATGGCGAAACGTTGAATGCCTTGCAAAAACTCTCCGATCAGGAAAATCCCAATACTTATTTAAAACAGGTTCTGCGTCAGTTTGAACATATCTTATTAGAAGAACTGGGCTATGAACTGGATTTTTCAGTCGATGCCAATCAGGCACAAATCAATCCCGTGCAACATTACTATTTTCAGTTGAATGAAGGTTTTATGCCTTCGGCTAAAGCCTTGCGCTCAACCATGTCGGGCCAGCAGATTTTAACAATGCAGCACTATGAAAATGGTAGGGATTTTAATCCAGAACAGTTACAATTACTGACGAAGCTATATCGACAGGTGATCACTGCTTTGCTCGGTGACCGACCACTGAAAAGTCGACAATTGTGGATCCAAAATTCTCAATCTCAATCGTAGTTAGGAAAATAGTATGGCTGCATTACTTGGTGTCAATATTGACCATGTCGCAACTTTAAGACAAGCACGTGGTACGACGTACCCAGACCCAGTCAATGCTGCATTGATCTGTGAGCAGGCCGGTGCAGAGGGAATTACCCTGCATTTGCGCGAAGACCGTCGACATATTCAGGATGAAGATGTACGTCGTATGCGTCCGGTATTAACTACCCATATGAACCTGGAAATGGCCGTAACTGATGAAATGGTGGCGATTGCTAAAGAAATCCAGCCGCAGCATGTCTGCTTTGTACCAGAAAAGCGTCAGGAAGTGACGACTGAAGGTGGTCTGGATGTCGTTGGTCATTTTGAAGATGTGAAAAAAGCCACCCAGGAACTGTCTGCGATTGGCTGTGACGTGTCGCTATTTATTGATGCAGACATTGCCCAGATTGATGCGGCAGTCGCTTGTGGCGCACCTACAATTGAGCTTCATACAGGTGCTTATGCCGATGCTGACACGCCAGAAGCACAGCAAGTTGAGCTGGATCGCATTATCAAAGGGGCAGAGTATGCGGCTTCTAAAGGTCTGGTGGTCAATGCAGGTCACGGTCTGAACCTGGATAATGTCACTCCAATTGCTGCGATTCCTCAAATTCATGAATTAAATATTGGTCACTCGATTATTGCAGATGCAGTTTTTGTTGGACTGGCGCAAGCTGTACAACAAATGAAGGCTGCAATTAAAGCTGCGCGTTAAGATTGCAAAAGATATATGTCAAATATTGATTATGATGAACTGATGAAGCCTGTCATTGGCTTCTTAGGTTGTGAAACACCAAAAGCCTGGCTCGATGAGGCATTACAGAATCTGGAAATTCTGATGCAGGATCATGCCAACTGTGAGAAGAAAGCAGCCAGTACAGCAATGAACCTGATGTTCCGCTATAGCTTCTTTGTAGATTTACAGGTGAAACTGGCGCAACTGGTACGGGAAGAAATGCTGCACTATGAGCAGGTGCTGGAATTCATGAATAAGCGTGGCCAGCAATGGATTGGACTCAGTGCAGGACGTTATGCAGGTGGCTTACGCAAAGAAATCCGTACCTATGAGCCAGAGGCGCTGATTGATGTGCTGGTGATTGGTGCTTTTGTAGAAGCACGCTCTTGTGAGCGTTTCTATGCGCTTGCTCCGCTGGTGGATGACGAGTTAGGACGCTATTACCGTTACTTGCTCAAATCTGAATCTCGCCATTTTGAGGACTACTTGGCCTTAGCTTTGGATGTGGCTAAAACTGCAAAACTGAAAAATCCGCAAGAAGATATTCAAAGCCGAATTGAGCATATCCGGGAAGTAGAAAAGAATCTGATTCTCAGTCCAGATGAAATGTTCCGTTTCCATAGTGGTGTGCCAACAAAAGCAGCTTAAGAAGCTACTTTATTAAGACATCAAAGAAGATCCTCCAAATCGGGGGATTTTTTTATAACTATAAAGAATCTGTAGCTAACTTATTTATTAAAAGAATTTAAAATAGCCTAAGCGATATAAAATTTAATCTGATGTTTCTTACAGTAAGAGTGGAGAAATTAACATCATGCAAGATAGTAAACGTTGTTATCAACTAAAAATAAGTATGTATAAACACATTTGATTAAATGAAAATATAGTCCAATCTAACTAGGTAAATAAAAGGGCAGAGTAAGAATATATAAGAGAAAAGAAGAATCGAATCATTTTATAAATGAAATTTCAGGCAATAAAAAAGCCCGCTTTAATGCTGCGGGCTTTCTTGAATTTGGCTCTCCCACCTGGGCTCGAACCAGGGACCTGCGGATTAACAGTCCGTCGCTCTACCGACTGAGCTATGGGAGAATCTGAATGCGATTATAGAGAGATTTCATCAAGGGTCAAGCAAAAACTGTCATATTTATTACAAATTGCACTTATCTGATTTTAATTTAAACGATTGCATTAATTTCTTAAAAAATGCTTGTCAGAACAAATTTCACTTGCTAGATTGAAAACATAAAGTCGTTTGACCAAATGGTCAAACAGTGTGGATTTAAACCTACTTGCCAGCACAAAAATGGCTAAACCGGAGAAAGCGAATGAATACGCTCACTATCCCTCAAATTTTCTCTCAACTGTCTTTTTATCAAGATCATTATCTCGAAATTATTCAAGATTCTGCTCAATACTTTACCCCTGTGGCTGGTGCAGAAATCCGTTTATGGCCCTTAGCGACTAAACAGTTATATCTGGGTGACTTGTTGCAACTATGGTTTGCAGAAAAGTGGCTGGTCGAAAAAGAACGCCAATTTAGTTTTGAGATTTTTCTGAACATGCCTGAAGCTCAGAAAAAAGATCTTTATATTTATGAGCTTGCTGGCAATCTTCTGACCGGATCGAACCAGTCTAAAGTGTGGCAAGCTTCTGCTAAAGAAACTCAGGTACTGAGTGTAGCGAATGTTTCTAAGCATTATTTCGAATATCGGGCATTGACCCAGCCGAAACTGGTAAAAGCACCGCAAGGGAAATGGGGCGTACTTTAAGCCTTAAACACGTTAATGGTCGGAATTGAGAAAAATCATGCAGGTTGCTGTGGCATGGGCATAAATACGGCCTTCGTCATCCAGAATTTGACCCTCAGAAATGCCTAGATTTTTACTGAGATTAATTGATTTTCCGATTGCTTTTAGTTCTTGGTTGTGAGGAATTGGACGGCACATTTTTACATTCAGATCAATTGTGCCATAACCGACACCGGCTTCAAGTAAAGTATGAATCGCGCAGCCTGTTACCGTATCTAAAACAGTTGCAGCAAAACCGCCATGTATACCTCCCATAGGATTCAGATGGCGTTCATCAGCTTTTACAACAAAGGTCACGTGTCCCGGTTCGACTTCGCTTGCAGACATGGGAATAGTGGTTGCCATAGGAGGCATAGGTAGGTCGCCCTTAAGCATCTCTTGCATAATCTGCAAACCTGAAAGATTCTTGAGATTCATAGCTTGTCCTTATTATTTTAAATACTGGATTTGAATGACAAGTTTAGGCAGATGGTGCTTCGATCAGCAATAAAAAATTGTATGAGGAAATGTACAAAGCCTTTTACTTATAATGAATCCGGTAAAATAATAATACCGAGGAAGAATAATCATGAAAGCGAGATGTTTATGCGGTGTGACTCGATTTGAAGTTCAGCTTAGAAGTTATGAAGTGGCCGCCTGTCATTGTTCCATGTGCCGCCACACAAGTGGGCCTCTCATGTCGATTGATATAGAAAATATTCACTTTATTGATCAGCAGCATTTATCTGTTGCAAGTACTTCTGAATGGGTAGAGCGTGGTTTTTGCAATGCCTGTGATACTTTTATTTTCTGGCGGACCAAAGATCATTCCTTTGCCAATATTAATGTATTTACTTTGGAGCAACTGCCAGAGGATCTGGATTTCAATTTAGAAATTTATATAGATCATCAGCCAGCATTTTATTCATTTAACAATCAAACCAAAAAAATGACAGAAGCTGAGGTCATTGCCATGTTTCAGCAACCTGATTCCTGAAATAAATATAATCAGATAAAGGAAGAGCAAGTCTGGTGATTTTATCTGATGAAAATAGTGATTAGCAGGTTCGTATTTCAAATAGCGTTCTACTTTTCATGTTGTGATCATTCTTTCTTTTTATTAAATTGTTAAACATTAGAATGAAAAACTCATAATTTCTGAGCTTAAAAAATTATTATTTTCTATAAGCGAACTGAAGATAGAGATTGAACTTTTTTATAAAAATCAATAAATATAAAGATTTATGGCACAAGGATTGTATGTGATTTCCACTGTATATCTCAGTTTTAAATAATTCAGTTTAAAAATAAAACCCGAGAAAAAAATTAAGAATAGAGTGATTTTGCAATGAAACAGTTTTTGCATCTTTGGGTGCCTATTTTTTTGAGTAATAGCATCATAATGTTGGCCGGAATATTTGACATGATTTTCCTGTCTCATTACTCACCGCAACATGTGGCTGCTATGGCTGTGTGTTTATCTATTTATTCTTTATTATTTGTTTCGGGGACGGGGATCTTGCAGGGTATGATGCAGGAACTTGCTGAAGCATATGGGCGACGTGCTTTTGATGATATTCAAAAAATCCTGAAACAGAGCATCCTTATTGTCGGTGTCCTGTCTGTCTTTGCAGGATGGTTATTGACTCATGCGGATCCATTGCTGCATTTATTAAAAGCAGATAGTGCATTACAGGCTTTGATTCAACCTTGTTTATGGTTACTGGCTTGGACGCTTCCAGCACATTTGTTAGTGCGTATTTTATATATTTTAACGCAAGCCTGTGGTCAGGCGAAGCGTGTATTCTATGCCAATATTTTTTATCTGATATTCAAAGTGAGTTTGGCTTATTGCCTGATTTTTGGGATTCAGGGTTATGTGCCCGCCTATGGGGTTGAGGGAGCTTTTATTGCTCATCTGACTGTTCAATGGGCACTATTAGTGGTCTATTACCTGATATTTCTGGAAAAGCAGTTGCGTGTGCACTGGTCGGGACAATTTTTCCATTTTAAGACTTTGCTAAAAATTTTAAGAATCGGCTTACCCTCAGCAATTGTCGTATTTATTGATGTCTTTACAATTAGTGCGATTGCATTATTGATCTTGCCTTTGGGGGAGATAATGGTGAATGCGCATCAAGTAGCGAGGGGTTTGGCTGGCCTGCTGTTTATGGTGCCATTTTCGATGAGCTCTGCCTTTAGCATTCTGGTCTCTACTAGGATTGGTGCAAATCAAGTGCAATCTGCCTGGGCTTTAACTTTTAAAGCGTTACGTGTGGTGGTTGCAAGCGCAGTTGTTCTGGCGGTCTTGATCGCAATTTTTCAGAAACCGATTGTGGCGCTATTTAGTGATCATACGGATGTGCTTACGGTGAGTCTGGCATTGATGTTCTTATTATGCTGGATGCATATTTTTGATGCGATTCTGGTGATTAGCGTCAATATGCTACGCTGCTGGAAAGTGGTGATCTTCCCCATGTTTATTTTTAGTGGTGTACTGCTATTAGGTGGATTGGGCGGAGGCTGGTATTTGGCTTATCATCCAGTGTCGCTCTTCAATCTCAATCTGGATGTTTCGGGAATAAGTGGTTTCTGGTGGATGCTGGCTATTTCCTATACCTTTGCCGCATTGATGTGTTTGCTTTGTTTGGCACTTAAATACCGTAAGCATCTACAAACTGCATAAAAAAACCCGCGATGATCGCGGGTTTTTTTATCTAATCAATTAGATTATTTCGCAGCTTTTTCAGCTTCGATCGAAGCAATCGCCTCATCAACGCCTTCGATAGAATCAGCAGCTTTTTTGATACGTGCAAGTGCATCAACTAATACTTCGTCAGCAGTTGCGTAAGAGATACGCATGAAACCACCTAGACCGAATGCATCGCCAGGAACGACTGCAACGCCAGTTTCTTCTAATAACCAAGCAGAGAATTCTGTGCAAGAGTTCAGACCTTTCGCACGAATCAATGGTTTGATGTTTGCGTATGCATAGAATGCACCATCAGCAGGTAGACAAGAAATACCTTTAATGTCATTCAAGCCATTCACAACTAGGTCATGACGACGTTTGAACGCTTCAACCATTGGTACAAGAACGTCTTGAGGACCATTCAATGCAGCTTCTGCAGCAACTTGTGAAATAGAAGTTGGGTTAGAAGTTGATTGAGACTGGATTTTTTTCATCGCACCGATCAGTTTAGCAGGACCTGCTGCATAGCCGATACGCCAGCCTGTCATTGCATAGGCTTTAGACACACCGTTTAATACGATAGTGCGGTCGTAAAGGTCAGGCGCAACAGTTGCGATGTTGTAGAATTCATCTTCCCAACGGATTGGTTCGTACATGTCATCAGATGCGATGAATACTTCTGGGTATTTACGCAGTACTGCTGCTAAAGCTTCTAATTCAGCTTTAGTGTAGATCATGCCAGTCGGGTTAGAAGGACTGTTTAATACCACTAGACGAGTTTTGTCAGTGATCGCAGCTTCTAATTGCTCAGGAGTAATTTTGAAACGTTGTTCTTCACCACATTTCACGATTACTGGTGTGCCTTCAGCAATGATCACCATGTCTGGATAGCTTACCCAGAATGGAGCAGGGATGATCACTTCATCACCTTTGTTTAACAAAGCAAGTGCCAAGTTAAAGAAAGACTGTTTACCACCACAAGAAACCAGGATTTGGTTCGCTTGATAATCAAGGTTATTGTCACGTTTTAATTTAGCAATAATTGCTTTTTTAAGACCTGGCGTACCATCAACAGCGGTGTATTTGGTGAAACCGTTGTTAATTGCTGCAATTGCTGCATCTTTGATGTGTTGAGGGGTATCAAAATCTGGCTCACCTGCGCCCAAACCAATAACGTTGTGACCAGCAGCTTTCAGTTCAGCAGCCTTGTTTGTCACAGCAAGCGTAGGGGACGGTTTGATGGCATTCACACGATCAGAGAGACGTACGTCCACGGCAGTATTCCTTCTTATAGGGATTAAAAAATAAAAAGCACATTATCTTAGCCTAAAATGGTGCACATTGGGCAAAAGAATTTGGAAAAATATACGAAAAAAATGCTGAATCAGTGCAACCTTATCTTGAACATCGATAGATAGTTTAGATAGACGGGAACTAAGAATATGCTTTGAGAATGAGAATAATAGGGGAAATATAAACTAAAAATGGCCACTTTAAAGTGACCATTTATATGAGGAAGTGTTGTTATTATGCACTAAAACGTGACAAATCTTCTTCAGGACGAGCAGTCAGCACTTCAATGCCATTTTTTGTTACTAAAAGAGTGTGCTCATATTGAGCTGATAATTTATGGTCTTTAGTGACCACAGTCCATTTATCACCCAGCAGTTTGGTTTGCCAAACACCAGCATTTACCATTGGTTCAATCGTAAAAGTCATACCTTCTTCAAGCACCATACCGGTATCTGGCTGACCATAGTGCAGCACCTGCGGTTCATCATGGAAAGTTGTGCCGATTCCGTGGCCACAATATTCACGAACAACGCTAAAACGTTCAGATTCAACATATTTTTGAATCGCATGACCAATATCACCAATCGTTGCACCTGGTTTCACTACCGCCATACCACGATACATAGCTTCTTGAGCGACTTTACATAGACGGTTTGCTAAAATTGAAGTTTCACCACCCACGATGTACATCATATTGGTATCCCCATGGAAACCATCTTTGATGACAGTGACATCAATATTTAAAATATCGCCTTTTTTCAGGATCTTGTTTTCAGATGGGATCCCGTGACAGACCACATGGTTTACAGATGTACAGATTGTATGCTGGAAAGCAGGGCGGCCAGGCGCTGCACCATAACCTAAACATGCAGGAATGGCATTCTGCACATTTACAATATAGTCATGACAAATCGTATCCAATTCCAGTGTTGTTACGCCGGGTTTGATATGCGGTTTGATCATATCCAACACTTCTGCAGCCAGTCGTCCAGCGATACGCATCTTTTCGATATCTTCTGCGGATTTGATTAAACGACGGGGAGCTTGATAAGTAGTGTTCATGATCTCTAAAAACTTTTGGAAATTTGTATGTGACTATGGTATAAATAGCCGCCCATTTTATCAAATGCTTTTTCGTGAATATATTTGCGAGGCTGATTGAATGGTGTATTAAAAATCCGCACATATATCGTCACATTACTCTGGGTGCCCGCAAGGGTGGAGAATGCGGATATATGGAGGCCTAACCCAAACTTTAAGGTAAAGAAAATGGCAGATTACAACGTAAGCATGCGCGACCTTCTACAAGCTGGTGCGCACTTTGGTCACCAAACTCGTTTCTGGAACCCAAAAATGCGTCAATACATCTTTGGCGCGCGTAACAAAATTCACATCATCAACCTTGAGCACACTGTTCCTGCGTTAAATGATGCTTTGAACTTCGCTAACCAACTGGCTAGCAAAAAGAACAAAGTTTTGTTCGTTGGTACTAAACGTGCTGCTTCTGCAATCATCCGTGAACAAGCTCAACGCGCTGGTCAACCATACGTAGATCACCGTTGGTTAGGTGGTATGTTGACGAACTGGAAAACTCTTCGCCAATCTATCAACCGTTTAAAAGACCTTCAAACTCAATCTCAAGACGGTACTTTCGCTAAACTTACTAAACGTGAAGCTTTAGAACGTAGCCGTGAGATGGAAAAACTTGAACGTGCTTTAGGCGGCGTTAAAAACATGGGTGGTTTACCTGACGCATTATTCGTAATCGATGTTGATCACGAAGCGATTGCAATCAAAGAAGCTAAAAACCTTGGTATTCCTGTAATCGGTATCGTTGATACTAACTCTAACCCAGACAACGTAGACTACGTTATTCCGGGTAACGACGATGCGATCCGTGCAGTAACACTTTATGCTTCTGCTATGGCTGATGCGATTCTTGCTGGTAAAGAATATGCTCAATCACAAGCAAATGCACAAGCTAAAGCAGAAGAAGCTCCTGCTTCTGAGGCTTAATGCGTTAGACGCTAGCTTGTCATTTTTGCGACACGTGATGGTGGCAAAGTAAGCGTTATGTATGCAGGCGGCCCATGAGAATCCTCTGGGCCGTTTCTGTTCTAAAAAGAATTCATTTTCTACCGAATTTAGGAGATAAACATGACTGCAGTTACAGCAAGCATGGTTAAAGAACTGCGTGATCGTACTGGTCTAGCAATGATGGAATGTAAAAAAGCTTTGACAGAAGCTGGTGGTGACATCGAATTAGCGATCGACAACCTTCGTAAATCTGGTCAAGCAAAAGCAGCTAAAAAAGCTGGTAACATTGCTGCTGACGGCGCGATCACAATTGCTCAAGAAGGCAATAAAGCAATCCTTCTAGAAGTAAACTGCCAAACTGACTTCGTTGCTAAAGACGAAAACTTTGCTGGTTTCTCTGCGAAAGTTGCTGCTGCTGCACTTGCTGCAAACGAAACTGATGCTGCTAAAATCGCTGAACTTAAACTTGAAGATGGCGCTACTGTAGAAGAAGCTCGTATTGCGCTAGTTCAAAAAATCGGTGAAAACATCCAAGTACGTCGTGCGAAAATTGTTGAAGGTGAAAACCTTGCTGTTTACAAACACGGTCTTCGTATCGGTGTTGTTGTATCTTACTCAGGTGATGCTGAAACAGGTAAAGGCTTGGCAATGCACATTGCTGCATTCAACCCGGTTGCTGTAAACGCTGAACAAGTTCCTGCTGACCTTATCGCGAAAGAAAAAGAAATCGCTGAAGCAAAAGCACTTGAATCTGGCAAACCAGCAAACATTGTTGAGAAAATGGTTGTAGGTTCTGTTGAGAAATACCTGAACGAAGTTGTTCTTGAGCGTCAACAATACGTAATCGACAACGACAAGAAAGTTGCTGAAGTTCTTAAAGCGACTGGTACTACTGTTGCTAACTTCGTTCGTTTCGAAGTGGGTGAAGGTATCGAGAAGAAAGCTGAGCTTTCTTTCGCTGAAGAAGTTGCTGCTGCTCAGGCTGCTGCAAAATAATTCGGTAACGGATTAGAAAAAAGCCCCGAATGGGGCTTTTTTTATGACTAAATAAAGAATAATCAAGGAGGAATTATGGCAAATAAAACCAATATGGGGATCGGGGCTGTCATTGCACTTTTGGTGGCTGCTTATTTAGGTCTGGATTTATCAGAATCTAAACAACAGACCAATACTTTTATACCTTCAGCAGAAATTGCGCTTCAAGAGCAGACTAATGTTCAAAAAAGTACGCATAAGCTTTCTGATGATACCCAGCGTATAGAGCAAGCTTACCAGCACAGACAAAGTGATCTTCAGGTTCAAGCGAGTGGTAAGGTGGTAGTGTTATTGAAAGATGATAATGAAGGTTCCCGTCATCAGAAATTTATTCTGGAATTATCCACTGGTCAAACTGTATTAGTTGCGCACAATATTGATCTGGCGCCACGCATCCAGAATATTCAAAATGGTGACCAGGTTGTGTTTTTTGGTGAGTATGAATATAGCGACAAAGGTGGGGTGATTCATTGGACCCATCATGATCCATCCAATAAGCACATCAGTGGTTGGTTAAAACACCAAGGAAAAACCTATCAATAAGGGAATTTTCCTTGGTTTTATAAATGTAATGATATTACATACGCTTTAAGCGCACTGTATTGCCTCAGATTGACGAGATTTCCATTTAGGTAGAACTTTGCCTAAATAGGCATCCATGCACCATAACGGGCCAATGAGAAGGAATTGAAGGTCTTTGAAGAAAGAAGGCTTTTTACCTTCAACTTTATGTCCATAAAATTGCCCAATCCAGGCAAAAACAAACAAGGCAATAAAGAAGCCGATACCTACAGGTAAAACCCAGATGAACCAAGCCATCATCAGGGTTAGCGCTGCCATTGCTACAGCCAGTACGATGTCTAAACGTGCATAAAACACAAAAGCCAGAACCAGGAGCAGAGCAGTCAGTAAAGCGCTAAAGTGCGCCATGATGCCAATAATGGAAAAATAGATGGTAGGCACGCAGACCCAATGGATCAGTTTGTTGGTTTTGTTTTGATGACTTTCACTATATTCATCTAACCATTCGGATATTGTTTTCATTCTATCGCTCCCATCCATGAACGTACTGTCGGTTTTCAAAATATAAAACAGTTTGGAGGTATGGTCAAAATGAAATCGATAGTGGGTTGATAAGGGTTAGAGAAAGCTTATACCTGAATGGAATAACATCGACAGTATTAAGGATAAAAGCAAGTCGAATGCTTGCTCTACATCACCAAATAAAAAAGCCACATGACTGTGGCTTTTGAGTTAAATGTAGAGCGGTCAAATCTTATGAGTTTGGACCATCTACACGCTCAATATTGACATGTGCAGTACCAGCATTGGTAATACCAAGCTGTTTAGCAGCACCGTAAGATAAATCTAGAACACGGTTGCCATGGAATGGACCACGGTCATTCACCTTCACAACAACACTCTTACCATTGTTTTTGTTAGTCACGCGGATAAAGCAGTTTAATGGCAGGCTACGGTGTGCAGCAGTCATTGCATTCATATCGAATGTTTCACCACTGGCAGTTTTACGGCCATGGAACTGACGACCATACCAAGATGCTGTACCTGTCTGACTGAATTTACGAACTGTGTTTGAAGCAACATTGTTCAGTTTCTCAATCACTGAAGGCTCTTCTGCAGGAATTGCAATTTTTGCTGCAATAGTTTGACGACGAACTTTATCGCCAGAACGCTCAGTGATTGAAAGGCTGTTCAAATTTGTGAAATTTGAATTGAAGCTTTGAGCTTCTTTGTTTAATACACGCGCTGCAAGACGCGAATTGTCATGATCATTATTGAATGATGATGACTGAACCATATCTGCTTGCGATTGCGTTAGGGTAACGGTCGCGGCGATGGCCATAAAATACTTCAGAAAAGAAGAATGCATTGAATCAACTCCTAACAGCATGTTTCATTAGATTGGACCTAAGTAGCTGATAACCCTATAAACATGCCTGATATTTAACTTATGCAACTACATTTAACGAATTGGATAATATTCATGCTGGCAACTGGCTGTCTAGTGTTTAATTAAAATAGTTAAAAAAAGTACGCAAAATAAACAATGAGTGATTAAAAAATAATCAATATTGTAACAAAGCGTAAAAAATGCCTAAAATTTAGGCATTTTGTTTAATAAAAATCTTGACTTTAATAATATGTAGTAATTTTTACTGTTATCGGTTCGTAATTTCTGTACCTAAAAGCCACAATGCAGTGGCATACATACGACTACGATTGTACGTGGTAATCACTTGAAAATTCGGAAAAGTAATATAGTAAATCGGTCCGTAATTTTCTTGTAATTGAATGACATTGACCATATCAAGATCATCAACACGAACAATCGGATTCATCGGACTGATCCCTTGGGTTTTGATTACTCCATAAGGCGTTGGCTGTGTGAGATCCTTGGCGATGACAGAATCAGGATTCGAACCGCTATAACGGGCAGGAAAGGCAATTGGCTGATCTCGTTGCCAGCCATTCTGAGCCAGATAGTTTGCAATTGAACCAATCGCATCTACCGCAGAATTACGTAGATCGATATGGCCATTACCATCATAGTCGACCCCATACTTTGGAATATTACTTGGCATAAACTGCGGATAGCCGACAGCACCTGCATAAGAACCGACGATTGAGGATGCTGACACACCATCCTTATATGACCATGCGATCAATGCCGCCAGTTCATCCTGGAAGTATTGCGCACGACGTTCATAACCAAAGCCAAGAGTTGCCAGTGCATCACGGGTCACAAATGAACCCTTGTTGCTGCCAAAACCGGTCTCTACCCCCAAAATACCCAGAATGATCGATTGTGGTACACCAAACTGCTGCTCAGCGCGATTTAGTGTTGCAGCATATTGCTGCTTGAAACGTACACCACGTTGAATCGTGCCTTCTGACAGAAAATTGGTC
Source organism: Acinetobacter sp. YZS-X1-1 (assembly GCF_000804305.1). Taxonomy (NCBI): domain Bacteria; kingdom Pseudomonadati; phylum Pseudomonadota; class Gammaproteobacteria; order Moraxellales; family Moraxellaceae; genus Acinetobacter; species Acinetobacter sp. YZS-X1-1. The sequence goes on from NZ_JWHB01000023.1 coordinate 42,911, forward strand.
TTATAGGCATACCAAGGCTTACTTTCACCTGGACGATTCATGATATTGATAATATTTGGAAGATTTTTTGCTCCCGTCATTGCACTGTCTACTTGCTGAGCACTTAGACCATAGGTCTGCATGGTATTCTGCTTGAAACTGGCATAAGAGGGATGATATTGAAAATCGTTGGCCAGGCTTAAACTACTGAGTCCGAATGCACTGACAAGGATCGAAAGCTGCTTCAATTTTTTATAAAAATTCGATTTCAACATCTTGGTATGATTTCCAATTTTTTGGTAGGTTTGTGGCTATGTCATTTGAATCGTGCCATGAAAAAGATCAATTCACTTTTCTCAATTTTCTGGCATTAGAGGCAATATTAAAGATAACATTCTGATGAATAGGAGTCATATAAACTCCCTTAAAAACAGGAAAAGTTTGGTTGTTTTTTCAGCATTTTGTATTTTAGTTCACAATAACTGTAACAAGCTATTTCTTAAGCCACAGAAAAGCCTGACCGAAGTCAGGCTTAATCTGCATTTTTTAATAAATATGCGGCTTTATTCAGTAAAAAATAAAGTGTCGTGATATTCTGCCATTGCCTGCAATTCATCCTTATTTAAATTCAGGATGATTTTATCTGCTGCAATATTAATCGCCTTGATTACTGCTGAAGCACCAATATCAGCAGCCTTGCGTTTAATCATGCCTAAATCTAAGGTTTTATTAAAGTCGACCATAAAATGACGTACAGTCGCTTCACCAAACTGTTTGTACAAATTGCTGAGACTTTGTTTATCGACACTTTGGCCAGCTTTTAATTCTGCATAATGGTGTTTTAGATTGGTGACCAGATTGGCATCCAGAGGTTCACCAATACGGAAATTTCCTTCCGGATCCTTAAACAGGCTGCGTTCAGAGAAAGCGATCGACTCCTTGACGACTTCATTTGGTGCTTTACCTAGTAACTGTTTGAGTAACACTGCCACAGTAGACTTGATATAGCCCGCCAATTTTTCTGCCGTATCGCGTTTTTCGCTTGCCGGAAAACGGCGTACCAGTTCCGTGAGAATTGCATCAATAATTTCATCATTAATCATTAATGCAGTTTTATCACGCAGTGGATAAAGCGGTTCACTCGAGTTTTTATTTTTCTGTGCAGTCTGAATTGTATTTAATAGTTCTGCAGAAGGAATAAAACCAAAAAAAGGCATTTTTAAACCTCAATGTTTTTTATTGTCGCGCTAAACGAATAGGGCGAGGCATCCATGTGGAATCCGATACACGACAAGGGTTGATATCCAATCCACCACGGCGTGTATAGGTCGCATATACCATCAACTTTTCCGGTTTCAGATTTTGCCAGATATCGGCAAACATCTGTTCCACACATTGTTCGTGAAAACCGTTGTGCTGACGATACGAAATAATATAAGCCAAAATACTCTTATAACAAGGTTTTTTGCCCTGATAGCGTATAAATACTGTACCCCAATCCGGTTGTCCAGTGACTGGGCAGTTACTTCTTAATAAATGTGAATAGAGTTGCACTTCGATATTTTCATCGCTGTGCCGATTTAAAGACAATAAAGAAGCATCTGGATGATTTTCCAGGCGTTCCGGAGTTAGGTCATCAATACAGATACCTTCAGGCTTGGAAATTTCCAGTTCATCAACATGGAAAAGATCCAGTGTGATTTCAGCACCGGCAGCTTTTGAGAGGTCTTTTTCTACAGTTGTAATAAAGGCCTCTTTCGAATCAAACTTGGCAAAGTTCAGACTATTGAAATATAGCTTTAAAGATTTTGATTCAATGAGATTTGGGGAAAATGCTGGCAGGGTAATTCGACCAATTGCCACTTGAGGTACGCCGGCAGCATTTAACCAAGAAATTTCAAATACATGCCACCAGTCTTTACCTTGCTGAATAGCTTCAACATGGGCATATTTTTCACGGGCAGGCGCACGGGAAATCGGGAACAAAATATCGGGTTGATACTCTGTTGGATAGTTGGTGTCTTTACCAAGGAGAGAATGTTCTACACTCATTATTCACGCATTCCTGAACCACGAGACAATAAATAGTAAGCAATACCGTAAAGCACGGCACACCAGAAAGTAATCACGACCAATGAAATGGAAACATTGACATCACTATGACCTAAAATGCCGAAACGGAACGCATTGACCATATACACGATCGGGTTAACTAAAGAGAGATTTTGCCAGAACGGACTTAAGGCTGAAATCGCATAAAATACACCGCCTAAATAGGTCAGTGGTGTAAGTACAAAAGTCGGGATGATCGAAATATCATCAAAAGATTTGGCATAGACAGCATTAATAAAACCGCCTAGAGAGAATAATAGCGAGGTAATGAGTACTGTATATATAGTCACAAACCAGTTAGTAATATAAAGGTCTGCAAAAAACAGGCTCATGGCACTGACAATAATGGCAACAAACAGACCGCGAATTACACCACCCAATACATAGCCCCATAAAATGGCATGTAAAGGTACAGGGCTCATAATTAGCTCTTCAATGCTTTTCTGAAATTTTGAGCTAAAGAAGCTGGAAGAAACGTTGGCATAACTATTAGTAATCACCGCCATCATAATCAGACCAGGGACAATAAATTCCATATAACTATAGCCGCCCATTTCCCCAATACGTGAACCGACCAGATTACCAAAGATCACGAAATATAGACTCATGGTAATGGCAGGTGGCAACAGGGTTTGTGGCCAGATCCGCATAAAGCGGCGAACTTCTTTATGAACGATGGTATATAAGGCGACGCCGAGCTGATTTATATTCATTGTGCAGCTCCATCCAGATTTTTCTCGACCATTTTCACAAACAGTTCTTCTAAGCGATTTGACTTGTTACGCATACTGCGTACCTGAATGTTCTGTGATTCCAGTAACTGGAATAGGTCATTCATACTATGAGCTTTATCCAGTGTCACTTCTAAGGTCATTGGATCTACTAAATTAAATTTCACACCAATAATTTCAATATTTAATGGCTCAATAGGTGCAGCCAGATCGAAGATAAAGGATTCTTCATTGAGCTGATTCAGGAAATTCTTCATGGTGGTATCTTCTTTGATCACACCACGATCGATAATCGCAATTTGACGACACAACATCTCTGCTTCTTCCAGATAATGAGTCGTTAAAATAATAGAAGTACCATTACCGTTCATTTCATTAAGAAAATCCCACATGGAACGACGCAATTCGATATCCACACCGGCTGTTGGTTCATCCAGAATCAATAATTTTGGTTCATGCATCATCGCACGAGCGATCATCAGGCGACGTTTCATACCCCCTGAAAGCATACGAGCTTGGGTAGAGCGTTTTTCCCAAAGACCGAGTTTATTTAAATATTCTTCAGCACGCGCCTGGGCAACTTTTTTAGGAATACCGTAATAACCGGCTTGAGTGACAAGAATATCAAAAGTTTTTTCAAACTGGGCAAAGTTAAATTCTTGGGGCACCACACCTAGACATTGTTTGGCTTCAGAAGGGTGGGTATCCAGATTGTGGCCAAAAATCTCAACGGTTCCAGAGGTTTTTCTTGTTAATGAACTGATAATACCAATAGTAGTGGACTTGCCCGCACCATTAGGTCCTAACAGGGCATAGAATTCACCTTCAGGTACAGTTAAGTTGATTCCTTTAAGTGCCTGAAAACCATTTCCATAGGTCTTCGACAAATCCCTTAATGTCAGCGCATCAGTCATAGAGATCTCAAATGGTGAAAAGTTGAGATATTGTGAGTGATCTTGCAAAATAAACCAAGTCATTCACATGGAATTCTCTGTTGCTGTTTTGGCACACTGTATAAAGGATAAGCATAAAAATAACGAAGTTATAGATAGTTGCTTTACCTTATGCGAATTTTTGTTATGATGTGCATCGCGCGCTCATAGCTCAACTGGATAGAGTACAGGTCTCCGAAGCCTGTGGCGTGGGTTCGAGTCCCGCTGAGCGCACCATCATTTTATTAATTCACTTACCTCATTAGACTAAAAAAACAATTCCAGATTTATAAAATAAATTATGGATTCTACTCCTCTTCATCCTGATGTTTTTGACGTATTTGATCTCTTTTCACCTGAGGGTCTTGATCTACGCCTAACTGACCGCGTTGAATCTCTCGATCTTGTTTCTCTTGTGGATCTAACTCTTCTTCTGGAAACTCTTCATTCAGTTCTTCATCTGGTTTAGCCATCGGGAATTACCTCTTGGAAATATAAGTAGTAATGTCTGTAGAAGATGCTCTTGTACGTCTTATTCTATAAAAGTGGTTGAATTACATTGTTGTATTTATAGTTTGTTTAATCTCATAAATTGTTGTTTCTATAAATAGATGTGCTGAGTAGTTTTTCTATCAAAAAAATTAGTATCTTATGCTCACAATAAAAATGAGATATAGATATGAAAAAATTATTATCCATTGGGTTAATGATTGGGGCTTCTTCAGTTGCTGGAGCGAATACACCTTTAGCTATTCAATATGGTAATCCTGCTCCAAAAGATAAAGCAGTTATTACGACTACACCTTATTATGCTCAAGAAAACCTAATAAGTCAGTACTCTTTAGCTTTTGGTTACGCCGGTTCAAAAATAGGGTAAGACAGCTTTTTGGGTACTGAATCATTCGATGGGCTGTTTATTAATGGTGAATATCAATCCCATCCGACTGCCAGCTTATGGGCCGAATATAAATTTCAAAGCTCAGATATTGATTACAATCAAGTTACAATTGGGATAAAAAATAAATTTCTGGAAAATGATCAGTTTTATTCAGCAATTTCTATAGGTCTGGGAATGAGCTGGATAGATGAAAGTGAAACGGATGCAGATCTTGGTCGAGTCGATCTGGAATTGGATTATTTTATAATTCCTATTGCCTTGGAAGTCGGTTATAAAATTGCTCCTGAAGCAGATTTATTTGGATCTTTTGGTTATCAATGGATGTTTAACCGTGATGCCAAGATTTGTATGAATGGCGCATGTGTCTCTGGCAAGAGTGATGATCTGGACTTGAATGGGGTTACTTATCAATTTGGTTTTCGCTATTACTTTTAGTGGCTAATCAATCGCCTTAATAGCGAACTCTTTTACTTAAAACTTAAAATTGTATCTAGCTAAAATTATTCATTTTTCACATAAATAAAGAATATTTTTATTAAAATTTAAATAGGTAGGATATAGAGATTGAAAAGAATAGAGTTGTTTGTAGTGCTCTATTGATCCAGCCAAAATATTCTAATCTGCTTTTGAAAAAGCACAATTTAAATATTGTATAAGTCTTCTTTTAGAAGTGTAAAAGTGTATTGTAGGTAAAAAAAATCCTGCTATATTGAACTCATGGTAGGTCATAAAACGAAACGACGCTACCAATAAGTTGGACGGATCAATGACAGTTAGTTGAGCTCGAACTTAGGTTCAGGCAATAAATCTAGCACTAGCCATCCAACACAGAGCCCGCAGCGATGCGGGCTTTTTAATGCAAAATTTTAAGCGAGAGTTATTAATAATTTCGATTCTTTTATTTGTATAGCACATTCTTCATTAGCGACTATATATATAGTCGATAAAAGGTGCTCGCTAAAAAATCTTACATATTCGTTTGAAAGCCTTTCAAATAACTATGTTATAAGAATTCAGACAAGCAAATTTAATAATGCCAATAAAGGGAGGTATGACGATGACAGAAGGTTTAATTGAAGTGCAAGTCAAAAACCAGTATGGCAAAACCCTGAATGTAAAAGCATTACTACGTGCCGGTGCTCAGCATAGTGATCCGTCCCAGCGTTTGGAACAGCAAGTCGAATATATTGTAGTGGATGATGAAATTATCAGACCAACAATTGAACTGTTATTTGCCAGTGAGCAGACCGACTGCATCTATCGTGTTTTGGATGCTAAATAAGGATCCGGGATTCATTAAGCTGCTTTATGACGTTTAAAGAAAGATATAGCTCATCCAATGATGAGCTTGATTTTGATATCTTAGTTCACTTCTTTATCAAATTGTTTGATGCAGAATACAAACTGATAAATTTAATTCAAAGAGATTGGATAAATTCCTATCATTGCTCAGTTTTATCATTTTTTTATATTAAATAATATCAAACTATCTATATAGATGATCTAAATTAATTTCTTCGAAAATACGCTCTAAGAAAAGCATTATTTCAGAAAACTTTTAATGTGACATTTACATCATAACGGTCAAACTCGTCCAGAATTTGATGAAGCGTTTGTTGTCCCAATGCATCTGCAGCTGCAATTTGTACTTCCTGATTGGTCTCGCTGTCAAAGCATTCAATCGTCTGAATCAGCCATTGATGTTCATAGGCAGTTTTCTCAATCAGTATGCGACGTGGTTGCAGCGCATCACTGATCTGGCGAGGCAAGACATACGTGATCGCCAACTGAATATGTTCTAGTTCATCGGCAACACTGACAAAAGTAATGACCCAGTTTCCCACCTTGCTCAGTTGCATGGGATTATCAAAGGTATCGAATTCAAGATAGTGTTGCATAAGCGTGGGAAGAATAAAAAGTAATACATTCTATATGGCTTTAAATCCTTAATATAGCTATGCATCTATAGTTGAAAGTAAATGAATACAACTACTTTTGAACAAATTAAAATTATATTTTTCAATTAAATAGAAAAATTTTTTCGCCGGATTTATTCATCTTTAAACTTAAGATAGACTTAAAAAGACTGAATCTATGAAGAGTTTTAAGCCTGAGCACGCAACATGGATAAAGCATGGCTAATTTGCTTGAACAGTTGGTTTAACTCTTGTGAAGGCATGCGGCTTTCCTGGAGAAGTGTCAACCATTGCACCTGACAGACTTTTAAGGCATTGATATCTGGTGCCTGAGCAATATTTTGAATGTGTTGATTGGCCAATAAGCCACAGTATTTTTTTAAACTGTCTAGCATCAAGCTGCGTACCTGTTCTTGGTTGAGTGCTATATAGGTAATGTCAGCAGGTACGTCAGGCACGTGGGTCGTGGCAACTAATGTCGTGGTAATCGGCGCTTCAAGATCGGCAGATGGGGCAGGACTGGTGATTGAAGTCTGAATATTTGATTCAGGAAAGTGTGGAAATGAGGCTTTTACTGAGTTATTAGCAGGCGCTGAAGTTTGTGCTGACTCTGTACCGACTGCTGCATTTGAAGTCTCTAACTCTTGTACTTCAATCAGTCCTATATCACACAATTGTTGCAGCAAATCATGTGGTGCAATACGCGCTTTAAACTGAGGTGTGAGTAAATCAAAATCTTCAGTGCCAATTAAAACCAAAAGACGTCTTTGACGTGCATTAAGCTCGACATTACGATGTTGAAGAACATGTAGACCCTTTGCAGTTTTTGAATAGCGCATCATACCTGAATGCCTTATATACAGAATTCAGGTAGATGCTAATATTAGAAAATTACACTAATATGAAGATGCTGTTAAATTTACTTAAAATTAAAGAGTTGTAATTGCAGTATTTTCTAAAGCCTTACGCAGATAAGGATCGAGATCCTCCTGACGAAGCAGCCATTGCACATAGTCAGCAGGCAGTTCAGCAATCGCAGTGCCACGATGCTTGCCAAAATTGATGGTACGTGGAATACGCGCATCTTCAGAAGCTTCATATAGTTCTTCAATACTGCTGATTTTCAGGTGATGCACAATATGCATCAGGATATTCGCAGTCAGAATAATATCCATATCAGCACGATGCGCTTTACGGATCATTTCACGGGCACGGTCGCTGCCACGGGTGATCATATAAATCAGGGCAGAGATATTGTGGGCCTCAGCATCTGGCCAAACTCGGCGGGCGAGGGCAAGGGTACAAATTGCTTTAATATTCGATGAATCGACGCCACATTTTTCTAGGGCACGAATATCATAATCAATATTATGGCCTATGATATAAGTAGTTTCTTGCGGGAGTTCAAAGCTGCTGTAGTGCGGTTGTCCTTCCAGATCAGATTGCAGAATATGATGCACGGCCATGGCTGCAAAAGAAATCGGTTCATCACAGCTATAGAGCTGATCAAACAGTCGGCTTTTATCCAGACTAATTTTATGGTCTATGATCTCTATAGGCGCATAGGCAATTTCAATGGGTTGACCATTCAAGGTATGAGTTTCAGTATCGAGAATGATAGCCTGCATGACGGAAATATGCCTGAAAAAAGTGGATATCAAAATCTAACATTATTATTTCAATCCTGACAGTTGAAATGCCGGATTTCAACTTTAATTGCAGACTTTTTGACTGATATAGAACACTTGTAATCTACACTTATAAATAAAAGTTTTTAAAGTTTCTGTAAATATTTCCAGAACTTAAATTTATCATGTCGGAATGGTCATAAATTAAATTGCTATTTATTAGAAAAATAACAAAATAATCTCTTGTAATTAATGAAATAACTTGGGAAATTATTCTCTAGTTTTATCAACGGATAAAGATAAAACTTTAAAATCATGAGAGATAATAATTAAGACAAGGATAAGATCGATGAAACGTCATGTATTGACTGGTTCTCTACTCGCGCTAAGCATAGCTTTAACTGCCTGTAATGATAGCGATGATGATGGTAATTTTGAGTCCAAACCCGCTATTCCGGTAAATAATATTGCCAATCCGGTTGTAGCAACGCCTGTGGCTTATACCGAAACGGACCTGACAGCTGTTGCCGATGAAAGCGTGGTTATGACTTATAAGATGTTAGGTATCAATAATAACGAAACCCAAGCGACGGCACTGCTTTTCACTCCAAAAGGAACGCCTCCTGCAAAAGGTTGGCCTATAGTAGCCTGGGCACATGGTACGACGGGTGTGGCCGATCAGTGTGCACCAAGTCGCAATGAAATAAATCCTTATATCAAAAATATGATTGCCGGATTTCTTCAAGCGGGATATGTGGTCGTTGCACCTGATTATGAAGGTTTAGGAGAGCCGGGTGGAAAAGAACTTCATCCTTTCCTTAATCTTAAGAGTGAAGCTTATTCAATTACCGATGCTGTAGTCGCAGCAAAAGACTATTTAGGTTCGGATGCCTCTAATCAATGGATGGCTGTCGGTCATTCTCAAGGTGGTCAAGCGGCTTTAGGCGCTGCCCAATATGCAGCACGTGCTTCTCAAATGACTTATAAAGGTACAGTAGCTTTAGCTCCTGCTTCTAATTTTAGTTTGATTTTGGCAGGTGGTGAGGCTCAAGCTGGACAAGAACCAGATCTGAATAAAAAGATTCAAACTCTAGCATCTTTAGATACTTTTACCGCGCTGATCGCCGCGGGATTGCTTAATCCGAATCCAAATCTGCAATATAGTCAGGTCTTTAAAACACCAACAGATGAGATTGCCAAGAATGCTGAAACAGACTGTTATGATGTATTAGGCAATAAATTCGGTACGGCAATGGGAGCTTATGCTCAAACCAATGGAAATCTAGAAGGATATCCGCGTACTCAAGCTAATTTTATGAGTATTCCAGTAGTGAAGAATTTCCTGGATAAAGACTCTCAGCCTTTACAGGTTAAAGTGTCTACACCTGTGATTATTTATCAGGGAGAGGCGGATAGTACTGTTCCAAAGGCTGCAACGGATGTTTTAGTAAGCTTAGCGAATCAGAAACAAACCTCGGTACGATATATTACGGACGGTTCATGGGATCATGGTAGCGTCTATGCACTGAATATTGCTAATATTATTTCAGATGTAAAATCTCTAATGCCAATTCAATAACTTATTTTTATCTCTATAGCTCATGTTTTTTAAGCATGAGCTATTTTTATTGCAAACTGAATAAAGTTCATGATCGAAATTGGCAAAGTTCATGTTACAATACGCGCCAATCTTAGCACGGCTTAAAAGCCCTAATTTAATAGGACCTCGCTAATGTTTGCCAATATCTCTATTGCTGAATTTGATCCAGAAATCGCTCAAGCAATCTCTAACGAAGATGCTCGCCAAGAAGCGCACATCGAGTTGATCGCTTCTGAAAACTATTGCTCACCAGCAGTAATGGAAGCTCAAGGATCAAAACTCACTAACAAATATGCAGAAGGCTACCCAGGCAAACGCTACTATGGCGGTTGTGAATATGTAGATGTCATTGAACAATTGGCAATTGACCGTGCTAAAGAATTATTTGGTGCTGATTATGCTAACGTTCAGCCACATGCTGGTTCTCAAGCAAACTCTGCAGTTTATTTAGCGCTGCTTAATCCAGGCGACACAGTATTGGGTATGAGTCTGGCTCACGGTGGTCACTTGACTCACGGTGCGAAAGTAAGCTTCTCAGGTAAAACTTATAATGCAATTCAATACGGTCTGAATCCAGAAACTGGTGAGATCGATTATGAAGAAGTTGAACGTTTAGCTGTAGAACACAAACCACGTATGATCGTAGCTGGTTTCTCTGCATACAGCCAAATCGTAGATTGGCAACGTTTCCGTGACATCGCGGACAAAGTTGGCGCTTACCTGTTTGTAGATATGGCTCACGTCGCTGGTCTGGTTGCTGCTGGCGTTTACCCAAGTCCAGTTCAAATTGCTGACGTAACAACTACGACTACTCACAAAACTCTTCGTGGTCCTCGTTCAGGTCTGATCCTTGCGAAAGCAAACGAAGAAATCGAGAAAAAACTTCAATCAGCTGTATTCCCGGGTAACCAAGGTGGTCCTCTGGTTCACGCGGTTGCTGCTAAAGCAATCTGCTTTAAAGAAGCAATGGCACCTGAATACAAAGCATACCAACAACAAGTGGTTAAGAATGCTCAAGCTATGGCTGAAGTTCTAATCGAACGCGGTTACGACGTTGTATCTGGCGGCACTAAAAACCATCTGTTCTTGTTGTCTCTGATCAAACAAGACATCACTGGTAAAGATGCTGATGCTTGGTTAGGTGCTGCTCACATCACTGTGAACAAAAACTCTGTACCAAACGACCCACGTTCTCCATTCGTGACTTCAGGTATCCGTATCGGTACACCTGCTGTAACGACTCGTGGTTTCGGTGAATCAGAAGTTCGTGAACTTGCTGGTTGGATCGCTGACATCCTTGATGCTAAAGGCGATGAAGCTGTAATCGCTGCGGTTAAAGAAAAAGTTGCTGCTGTTTGCGCTAAATTCCCTGTTTACGCAAAATAAGCCTAACTTGAGAAAAGCCCCCTCAAGGGGGCTTTTTTTATTGGGTGATATTTTTTCTGACTCATCTTCTGTTGCCCACTTTTATGATCAGTTAAAAGAGGAGATAAAATCCTATATATAAAATATTCATCCTTTTATAAAATAAAGTTGAGAAATACAGATCCTATAAATCTGATTTCGAAAAGAGTATTGAGTTTTTCTAAAATTGGTTACATTCTTTGAAAAACAGCTTTATAAGTTGAGTTAAGACACAATTTTTTAGCAGCTAAAAAAAGATTTTTTATATTTAACTTAATTTAATTCAATTAATCACTTAGAACTTAGATTCATTCGCTTTCTAAAGACTATTCAATCATTCATTAAACAAGGTAGTAAGAATGGCTAAACCAAAAATTATTTTATCTGAACAGGATGTGGAGCGTCTCGAAACCATGCTTGAAAATCAGGACAAGCTCAGTGAGACCATGCTTCAACTGGAAGATGAACTGGCTCGTGCTGAAGTGGTCAAGCCAGAGGACATGCCAAGCAATGTGGTGACCATGCATGCGCGTGCATTGCTGACGATTGCACCATCAACGGAGCCTGTAGAAATTACCCTAGTCTACCCACATGAGTTTAAAGGTGAAAAAGGGCAGGTGAATGTCGTAGCACCGATTGGAACTGCAATCTTGGGCCTGGCAGAAGGGCAGACCATTGAATGGCCGCAACCTGATGGTCAATTGATGAAAGTCACGATTGAAAAAGTGCTGTATCAGCCAGAGCGAGAAGGTGACTATCTATAATTTTTTAGTTAAATCGCCGATATAAAAAGGCCCCTATAATCGGGGCTTTTTAATGCCTGTGTTTTAATGCTTGGTGAGTTTATCCAGATAACCCATAATAAATGCAGAAATCACAAAAGTCAGATGCATGATGATGTACCACATGATTTTGTCATTCTCGACGTTGCGGGCATCCATAAAAATACGCAGTAAATGAATCGAAGAAATAGCTACGATGGAAGCCGCAACTTTGAGTTTAAGAGAATTGGCATCCATAGTGCCGAGCCAGTTCAGGCGGGTTTTATTTTCATCAATTTTGAGTTGCGAAACGAAATTTTCATAACCTGAAAACATCACCATCACAATAAGTCCACCAACCATGGTCATATCAACCAGGGATAGAATCACCAGGATCAGGTCAGCTTCAGTATATTCAAAGATATGCGGCAGGACATGAATCACTTCCTGAAAGAATTTTAAGGCCAGCAATAATAAAGCGAATGATAAACCAAAATAGACAGGAGCTAAGATCCAGCGTGCGGCATACATCGTATTATGAAAAAAACGTTCCATTTTATTCTCAGGTTACCTACTTTATTGTTGATCTTGATCATAAATAATTCATGCTTAAAATTCGTGAATTATTTATGTTTTATAATGTCTTATAGATATTCTTAAGTTTAAAAAAAGCTTAATTAAGACCATAAATTAACTTGGCATTTATTGTGCTTATTCTTATTTAGTTGGTTATTAGCCTATTTGAGACCGATGGAAAAGGTTCTAGAGAACAACAGCAGGTTATAGTCAAAATAATTTGTACAAGAAATGGCTGTATGCCAAACTTAATTCCAACAATATCTTCAACTTATATAAAGAAAATTCTATGGCCTGAAGCATTCCTTTGCAAAATGCTACATGTTATGTTGAATGAAAAGACGTACTATAAAAATCGAGTTCACTGAGTTTAAAGGGCCATGTCACAGATAGATGTTTTGATTCCAATCCAAGACATTGCAGTAGAGCAGAGCGAGATTCTAAGTATCAAGCGCAATGAACTTGTGCCTTTACTCAACGATCAATACAAGCTGAATCATTATGCTGACCCACTTATTCAGGCACAGTCCGTACTATTAAATGGGGTAGATCCGCATCTGACCCAACAACTGAGCCAGACGATTGAACAGCTGATTCAGATGTTGGCTCAATCAAAAAAATATCTCAAGAAGCGTAAATTTAATGCCTTACAGAAATGGCTGGGTATTGATCTCGACTATGGCTCAAGTCAGGTTGAATACTATAAAAAACTGGACTATTTACTGGATCAGGCAGATCACCTTAGCCGTAAGTTGCAAATTGAAATCCAGAAATCCCAATCTCGATTTCAGCAACTGATCGGTTTACGTGAGCAAATGGCCAAGCATATTGTGGCAGCAGAAGAATTTTTATCTGAATATCCGCAGTTTATCAGGAATCAGCATCCACTGGATAATTTTTCTGAGCGGCTGTCAAAAAAGGTGCATACCTTAAGAACCTTGCAAAGCAGTAATGACATCGCCATTACCCAGATGCAATTGTCCCAGCAACTGTCTTATAGCCTGCTGGATCGATTTAAAGAAGCACAACAGGTGCTGATCCCGGCCTGGCAATATCATGTCAAACAAAGCCAGACGAAACACTCGACAAGTGATCTGGAAAAACTCGATAATAGCCGGGACAATCTGATTAAAACGTTAAAAAAGTCACTCGAGAAACCCTCGAATACATAACAATATAAGGTGAAACATGACCAAATCTGATGTAGTAAATTTACCTGTCGAAAGCTCAACTGAACTGACTGAACAGAAGTTCCAGCAAATGGATCTGAAAGAGCTGGGCTTACAGCCTGCTGATTTTCAGGAGGTCTTGGCAGCACGTAAAGAACTGCAGAATATGAGTCATAATAGTGTGGCCGAATATGGCAAAAATATAGCCACCAAAACTTCAAGCTATACCGATGAATTGCTGAATCTGGTACAGAACAAAGATCTGGATGCAACCGGTCAAAAGCTGAATCAGGTGGTGCAGGTGGCACAGCAACTGAATACCAGCAGTATCTTGAACAAGAAAAAAAGTTCGGGATTTCTTGGCAATATCATCAGCAAATTTAAGGGTGTGAAAGATAATTTTGACTCCCATTTCAATACTACCAAAGAACAGATTGATGTGCTGGTCAAGGAAATTGAAACTTCACAATCCGGATTAAAAGCACGCGTTGATACGTTAGATAAAATGTTCGATGGGGTGCAGGAAGAATATAAACAGCTGGGTATTCATATTGCAGCTGGACGTTTACGTGAACAGGAATTACAGCAGGAAATTGCTGCGCTCACAGCTTTGCCACAAGATCAGAGCACTACGCAAAAAATCTATGACCTAAATCATCTGGCCAATAATCTGGAAAAACGCATCAGTGATTTGCAAGTATTGCAGCAATCTGCGATGCAGACTTTGCCAATGATCCGGATTATCCAGTCCAATAACCTGATGCTGGTGGATAAATTCTATGCCATTAAAAATATCACATTGCCGGCATGGAAAAACCAGATCAGTCTGGCCATTTCACTGAATGAACAGAAGAACAGCGTACAGCTGGCCAATACCATTGATGATGCGACCAATGAGCTTTTACGCCGTAATGCAGATTTATTGCATCAGAACTCGGTCGATACGACAAAAGCCAACCAGCGTTCCGTTATTGATATTGAAACGCTTGAACATGTGCAAAATACCCTCATTAAAACTGTTAATGATGTGATTCAGATCCAGAAAGAAGGTGTACAGAAACGTACTGAAGCAACGGTACGTTTAAGAGCCTTGCAAGATAATCTGAATCATTTGGTGATTGAATCAAGTACCAGTGGATCCAAACCCAACTAAATCCAGTAGGGCCAAGATCTAAAAAAAGGAGTAGAGATTGCCGCCCTTAAATGAATATGCTGTAAATCCTCAGGAAATCAGGCAAGGGGTCGTCGCACTCAAAAAGCGTCAACGTAATTTGATGCTTTTGGGGCTGACCACCTCTACGGTCTGTATCGCATCCGTGATAGGCCTATTCTTTCAGCAGGAACTGGTTTATGGCTTTTTTGGCCTGAGTACTCAGCTTCAACAGCTGCATTTACCAGTTAGCGTCAATGCTAATCTGGCCAGTATTGGGGATAGTCCGGATTATTTCTTTGCTCTATTAAGCTGGTTTGGCTGGCTGATTCTGAAAATCTTTGCTTCTTTTATTGGTGCATTTTTTCTGGTTGGATTGCTGAAGAAGTTTCGTTTCTTTTATGTGCGTTTTCAGTCTTTCATATTGAAGTTTGTAGGCTGGCTGATTTCCTTTATTGTGATCTGGTCAGGACTGACTTATTGGCAATATGACCTGAGAAATGACCGTGAAGATGCTTATCAGCAGGTGGTCTATTACGATAGTAATATCAATGATAGCGAAGTGGCACGTTATCTGGTTGATTCCGATATTGCTTCACCGGTGAAATCTTATTTACTCGCCCAAACAGCACTCTTGCATAAACCCGTTGATCTATCTGCAGCTCGACCTTATGTCGCACAAGTAGTTGAGGCAGAGCGGCAGGATAATAAGTTTGAACAATACGGATTTAAACCGCAACAGATCTGGACCATGCAGCAACAGGTCTATGGTAAAAGCCTGACGCCTGTGGCACAAAGTGTAGATCGTCAAGCCCAGCAAGCCGAACAAGTCAGCAAGATTACCAATGTCATCATTATTGGCATTGTCATCTTATTTGCCTTGCTTAGCTTAATCATATTTGTATTAGCCAATTCAATTAAGGGGCGTTCGCTACGTATTGAACAGCGAATCTTCTAAACTTAAAAATGCTCCTATAAAAGGAGCATTTTTATTTTCCAATCAATATTCGATTTCTTTGAGCCAGAGCAAGAAGCTTAGGGATAATAAAAAATAAAATTAGGTCAGAAATTACAATCTATAAAAACGATCATTAATATAAAAACAAACTGTTTTATCTATTTATCG
>NZ_JWHB01000024.1:0-56042 GCF_000804305.1 Acinetobacter sp. YZS-X1-1
TTTAAGCTAAAAGTGTCAACACACCCTAAAACTCTTGGCTCGTTGGGCGTAAAACAATTTCATTAATATCTACATCCGCAGGCTGTTCAATTGCATAAGCAATTGCTCGAGCGACTGAGTCAGCTGGTATAGCTTGTTTGTAGAAATCAGTAACAAACTCTGAACTTTCTTTATGAGAAGAACCAAATTTTAGTTCTGACTCAACTGCACCAGGCTCAATAGTAGTCGTTCTAATTGTTCCCCCAACTTCATGACGAAGTCCTTCAGAGATGGCTCTTACAGCAAACTTAGTACCGCTATAAACAGTACCTCCTGGACTAAATACTTTTATCCCTGCAACAGATGCGAGATTAATAAAGTGTCCAAAGTTTTGTTTTTGGAAAACAGGTAGAGTAGCTGCTATACCATAAAGAACACCTTTAATATTAATGTCGATCATACGATCCCATTCATCAACTTTTAGCTCACTTAATGGTGCAATAGACATTAATCCAGCATTGTTTACCAATACATCGATTTGACCAAATGCGCTTAATGCCTTTTCAATAAGTGCTTGTACTTCATGTGGTTTGGTTATATCCATACCAATAAATTCAGCTTGACCACCTTCAGTACGAATGTCGTGAACAATAGCCTCTAATTTTTCAGTACGTCTAGCACCAAGTACAACCTTTGCACCTTTTTTAGCAAGTAAGCGAGCAGTAGCTTCACCTAAACCACTACTTGCACCTGTGATAACAATAACTTTATTTTCTATATTATTCATACAAGTGCCCTTCAACCTATCTGTCAATCATATTTGATGGATTAAGTATTACAGCCTTGTTAGGTATAATAAATGAATAATATTATCTTTCAGAATTCCTATTTACGGAATAATTACCAGACCACAGGATTGGACATGCAGAACAAATTGGAAATGATGCGTATCTTTTGTGTCGCAGCAGAGTCTCGAAATTTTAAAGAGGCAGCAACTCATCTGGGTATTTCCCCACAGGCAGTGACACGGGCAATAAAAGAGCTAGAAGAGCAGCGCGGAGAGATTCTGTTTTACAGGAGTACTCGACAAATTAAAATTACCGCTGATGGTGAGCGTCTGGCAAAGCAAGCACGTTTTGCGGTGGGATCGATCGATGCTTTGTTTGTAAAAGACACCAAGGAAAAACGAGATGAAATGCGTGGGACTGTGCGTCTTACTGTGTCGTCTGTGTTAGGGCGCAAATTGGTAGTACCTGCACTAGCAGAATTTGCCACACGTTATCCAGATATTGTCGTGGATTGTGTGCTAACAGATTCACACTCGGATGTGATCGATGAGCGGATAGATATCGGGATCAGATTTGGATTTTTGCCGGACAATCGATATGTGGCAAGGGAATTGGCGAAAGTGAACTTTTATTCTGTGGGTACGCCAGAGTTAATTGATAAGGTTGGAATGCCCAAAAAAATTATTGACCTAGATAAATACCCTCTAACAGCATTAGTCGATCATAAAACAGGACGTTACTGGCCATGGACATTCACCGAAAGTCGAAGCTTTACGCCATCAAAGCCCCGTTTTATTACAGATGATCTAGAAGCTGAATTTCAAGCGATTCTCGCTGGAGTTGGATTCGGACACATGCCTGGATTTCTAGTTTTGCCGTGGCTTAGGAGTGGTAAGCTTATTCAGATACTTCATGAGGAAACCTCTCCTGTTTGGCGCCTGTATTTATATCGTCCACAGCGGGGCCCGACACCTTTGCGAATCCGAGCATTGTTTGATTACTTAGTGGAAGTGCTGGGCCATATAGAAACCTGAATCAGAAGGAACTAACCTTTTTTCTAGAAAGTAGAAATCAGATAAGACCATCATGTATTTAGAGTAACTACAATTTTTCCTATTTGCTGATTTGATTCAAGATAGCGCTGAGCGTCATGCATGTCCTCAAAGTTAAAGCAACAGTCGATCACTGGACGAAGATATCCTGCACCTATACTGCTAAGAATAAATCGTCTGGCTTGCTCCCTTAGAACAGGGTCATGCAGAACCTCAAGGAACAAAAAACCTCGCATAGTTAAGCTCTTGCGTAATGCAATTTTTAGGGGGAATGGTGTGATCTCCGGGCTAAGTGCACCATGCATAACCATCGTTCCTCCCACAGACATCGCTTTTGCAATCTGTTCAATATGTGGCCCTCCTACAGCATCGAAGGCGACATCAAGATATTCTCCACCCAAACGTGAAACAAGCGCCTCATACAAATCTGGTTCATCTTCACTGGCTATAACATTTTTAACACCGAGATCCAGTAAACGTTGCTTTTTCTCTATCGTCTGTGTACTTGCAATGACCTTAGCACCCGCTGCTTCAGCGATCTGTATCGCAGCTAGTCCTACGCTACTTGAAGCTGCTGTGATCAAGATCGTTTTGCCTTTCGAAACTCCACCAGCATGGATTACACCACCCCAAGCCGTCAAATACTGCATCCAGATTGAAGAAGCTTCTTCCCAGCTTAAACTATCGGGTTTGTGAACTAAAAAAGTTTCTGGAATCAGAAGCTTGTCCGTATATGTCCCATATTTGGCTAGATTGTCAGTCGGAAGAATCGATACTGCATCTCCTGGAGAAAATTGGCGTACACCTTCACCTATTGCCAGAACTATGCCTGCTCCCTCATATCCCAGACGAGAAGGGAATACTGCCTTTTGAATATAAGTACCACGCCGAAACATTACATCAGCCCGGTTGAGTCCGATCGTTTTCATCTGGATTAGAACTTCTCCTGCTGCTGGTAAAGCAACAGGAAGTGTTTCTAATGTCAGAACATCTGTATCTCCAATACTATTGAAGCGCCAAGTCTTGGCCTGAAGTGCGTTAAATGACATCAATCACTACCTTAATATTGGCAGAGCGATCTTGAACAGCATCATGAGCCTCAATCGCTTGGTCTAGAGTAAAATGACGAGGATCAACAATAGGACGCAGTTTACCTTCCTCAACGAGACGAGTCGCGATCTTAAGGATATCACCATGATGAGAACGGCGATTGCCTGTTAACATCGGCATTAGGACGAATACGCCAGACACTGTGGCACACCGTAGAGATGAACTCGCTAAATTATGATTACCAAATGCAGCACAGCTGGTAATGTGGCCATAGTGAGTTGTCATGGAAAGTGAAGCTTCGAGTACTGGACCACCCACAGTGTCGTAAACAATGTTAAAACCTTGACCCTCAGGGCTTGCAGCAATAATGTCATCGGAAGATGCTGTTGTGTAATCGAGAGGTGTTGCACCGAGTTCTGAAATCAGTGATTGATCAGCTGTACGACCAGTCGCCCAAACATTTGCATCAAGTGCTTTTGCAAGCTGAACCACCATATAACCAACGCCACCAGCACCACCTTGAACCAGTACAGTTTGCCCTGGTTGGACCTTCGCATTATCCACTAAACCTTCCCAAGCGGTGAGGAACGTCAATGGTAGTACTGCTGCCTCGCGCATAGAGATATTCCGTGGCTTTAATGCGATCAGATCAGCATCTGCTACAACATATTCTGCTAAAGATCCTTGAAGATTACAAACGCCACCAATCAGACCGTAAACTTCATCTCCGACGTTGAAGTGAGTGACACCTTCACCAATAGCAGTTACAACCCCAGCCATATCTGTTCCCAACACGGCAGGAAGCTCTGGCATAGCATATGGTGCTTCACCAAGACGAATTTTATAATCAATAGGGTTTACACCACTGGCATGAATACGTACTAGAACTTGCCCAGCCTCTGGTTGAGGTATAGGGAGTTCTACACGTGTAAATTCATGAGCACCAAAATTTTCTAGGATAAGAGCATTCATCATCTTATTCATAGTTGTTCCTTATTCTTAACTGGGGGATGATATGCACAGTACCAAAGTAAATTAATCCAATAAATGATATTTATAGGATTTAATAATTCCTAAATAATGAATAATAAATATCATCCGCTCACTAAAAATATTCTAGTACAGTCTGTAAAGGCAGTTTAATCTAAACTGTCGGTAGTATTTTCAAGGCTTGAAACGTTCAAAATATCTACAAAGTGGCTAAAATTTGAAACATAATTCTAAAAGGTCACAGCATTACAAAGAACATGAGCCAAAATAAAAAATGGCAGCTAAAAGTCCCATTTTTTTGTGACCTTCGCATAAGCTCTACGACGTTAATTTAAAAAAACTAAAAACAGGGATAGAAAATTTTCGCTAAAGACCTTTTTGATTTTTCGATTTATAAAAATTATTGCTTTTTTTATACTATGGGGTACTATAGTATAAATGCTAGCAAATAAGGAGGTCTGATGCCTAATCAGGTTGAAGACAAAAAAAAGATTCTTCTACGCGTCAGAAAGATCAAAGGTCAGACGCAAGCGATTGAAAAAGCGTTAGAAGACAATGTGGAATGTGGTGCAATTCTGCAACAAATATGCTCTGTGCGTGGTGCTATTAATGGTTTAATGAATGAGATGTTAGAGGTTCATTTAAAAGACACTTTAGTATCAGGTGAAACCACAGAACAACAACGAAAAGAAGAATTGGCTGAAATCGCCAAGATTCTAAAATCATATTTAAAATAGATCTGTATAAGGAATTATTCCATGAAGTCACGTGCTGCCGTTGCGTTTGGTCCTGGTCAACCTCTTCAAATTGTTGAGGTTGATGTTGCACCACCGAAGAAAGGTGAAGTATTAATCAAGATCTCCCATACCGGTGTGTGTCATACAGACGCATTTACTTTATCTGGCGATGATCCTGAAGGTGTTTTTCCGGCTATTCTCGGGCATGAAGGTGCTGGTGTCGTAGTTGAGGTTGGTGAAGGCGTGACTAGCGTCAAACCAGGTGATCATGTAATTCCACTTTACACCGCTGAATGTGGCGAGTGCGTATTCTGTAAATCTGGAAAATCGAACTTGTGTATTTCCGTTCGCGAAACTCAAGGTAGAGGCGTAATGCCAGATGGCACAACTCGTTTTTCCTATAATGGTCAAC
This sequence comes from Acinetobacter sp. YZS-X1-1, assembly GCF_000804305.1. Taxonomy (NCBI): domain Bacteria; kingdom Pseudomonadati; phylum Pseudomonadota; class Gammaproteobacteria; order Moraxellales; family Moraxellaceae; genus Acinetobacter; species Acinetobacter sp. YZS-X1-1. Next base: position 5,009 of record NZ_JWHB01000024.1, read on the forward strand.
CGATTTACCACTATATGGGCTGCTCAACGTTCAGTGAATACACGGTAGTGGCAGAAGTATCATTGGCTAAAATCAATCCTGAAGCCAATCACGAACATGTCTGCTTACTAGGTTGTGGTGTCACAACGGGTATCGGTGCAGTACACAACACCGCTAAAGTACAAGAAGGTGATAGTGTTGCGGTCTTTGGTTTAGGTGGTATTGGTCTAGCAGTCGTACAAGCCGCACGTCAAGCTAAAGCAGGACGTATTATTGTGGTTGACATGAATCCAGATAAATTTGCGCTGGCAAAAGAGTTTGGTGCAACGGACTTCTTGAACCCTAAAGACTACGATAAACCGATCCAGCAAGTAATTGTCGAAATGACTGGCTGGGGTGTAGATCATTCATTTGAATGTATTGGCAACGTGAATGTAATGCGTGCAGCCCTTGAAAGTGCACACCGTGGCTGGGGACAATCCGTAATTATTGGTGTAGCTGGCGCAGGTCAAGAAATCTCTACCCGTCCATTCCAACTAGTTACTGGTCGTAAATGGTTAGGTTCTGCTTTTGGTGGCGTAAAAGGTCGCACGCAACTTCCAGGAATGGTTGAAGATGCCATGAAAGGTAAAATTCAATTAGAACCATTTGTGACACATACGATGGGCTTGGATCAGATCAATGAAGCCTTTGATCTAATGCATGAAGGTAAGTCAATTCGTACTGTAATTCATTACGAATAATTCCGTCAGACCTTATACTTTTCCATGCATGTGCATCATGAATGATATGCATGGAATCCTCTAAAACGGCACATCATCTGTAAAACAGATCTATCTGTGTAGGCATCATGTATAGGTTCAATAAACCTGCCTACATTTTAAATCTTTATCACTATTCTCTGTGGAGAATGTCAGACTCTTTGTTTACTTGATTTCTCATGAAGTCTTGCTCAACATAGGTAATTGATTATGGAAATAATTGAGAAACATGCTTCTTTTGGTGGATCGCAAGAAGTGTATCGCCATCAGTCAATAGCATTAAACTGTTCAATGAAATTCTCAATATATCTGCCACCTCATGATAAAGATGAGCGGTTGCCAGTTTTATATTGGTTATCAGGACTGACTTGCAACGAACAGAACTTTATTACTAAAGCCGGAGCACAAAAGTATGCGGCTGAACATAAAGTCATTATTGTTGCACCAGATACCAGCCCACGTGGAGAGGATGTACCAGATCATGCAGATTATGATTTAGGCCAAGGCGCAGGATTCTATGTGAATGCAACACAAGCACCCTGGTCACAGCATTTCAAAATGTATGATTATATTGTGGAAGAGCTCAGAAATCTGATTGACCTGAATTTTCCGACCAATCAAGTCCAAAGCATTATGGGGCATAGCATGGGTGGTCATGGTGCATTAGTAATTGGGTTAAAAAATTCTGAGCTGTATAAAAGTATTTCTGCTTTTGCACCAATTGTTGCACCTAGCCAAGTACCTTGGGGGAAAAAGGCTTTTACACACTACTTAGGTGAAACCGAAACTTTATGGAAAAGCTATGATGCGATTGAATTAATCAAAAACGCTGAAGTTCATTTACCTATTTTAGTCGATCAGGGAACAGCTGATGATTTTCTTGAAGAACAGTTAAGGCCTAAGCTTCTTAGTGATATTTGTTTGGAACAAGAATATCCTCTTACACTTAACCTAAGAGAAGGGTATGACCATAGCTATTACTTCATTGCGAGCTTTATAGAGAAACATCTAGAGTTTCACAGCAAATTCCTAGCTAAATAACTTTCATAGATATGAGGATGTACACTATTGTTCTTGAATGCTTCTTGAGCAATATAATTTCCAGATGAAGAGGTCAGCTTATAAATCTAAGGTAGAGTCAATTGATCCTTATATAACTAAGATTGAATTTAATCATCTCATATCTTAATTTTTTGATTCAAATGTTAATGATATTAACTTGAATAAATTCATAGCATTATGTCGAAATAAAAAAATCAGATTTTGGCTCAGCTATGGGAATTTTTTTTAACTTTTATACAACAAAACTTTCTGACATGCATCCATTAGCAATGTAAGAATCGTTTTAATTCTAATCAATTGTGGAGTTTTAGTCATGCTTAAAACAGCTTTATATGTCCGCCTTGAAGCTAAACCGGGTAAAGAAGACGAAGTGGAAGCTTTCCTTAAAGCCGGTTTACCTATTGTAATGGAAGAACCTGCGACAGTTGCGTGGTTTGGCCTACGTCTTGGACCTACAACATTTGGTATTTTCGATGCATTTCCTGATGAGGCGGGTCGCCAAGCACATCTATCTGGCAAGGTTGCAGCTGCGTTGATGGCTCAGGCCGAAGAGCTATTTTCAGAGCCACCGTCTATTGAAAAAGTAGATGTTTTGGCGAGTAAACTACCAGCTTAAACCGACGCTTAAATGTATGAGTGTGCTGCCTGAAATTTTGAATGAAAGGCAGCACTTTAACCCTGTGAGGTTTGTCAGAGGCTTTTTATTCAAGTTGGGCTACTTTATTTAATGGCTTAATTTCATCATTTACATGGGTCAATATCAAAACAGGGTAAATAAACGAATGCACCCATTTACATGCTTTATATTGAACCAATATATTTAATTTACTGTCGCATTTGTACATCTGCTAAACCGTGCCAATCTGCTTTAAATATTCAATCACCACTGTTTTGTATAAGCCATTCACTGTTTTAGCCAATGCGTTCATGACCATGTCAGTAGTCATGCGTGTTGATACCTTTCATCCAACAATCGCTCGTGAAAATACATCAATAATAAAAGCGGTATAGAACAAGCCTAGATTTTTTTAACCATCACTAAAGTTGCAAGCTGAAATAATTTTTATAAAAATAGACGACTGGTCTATTTTTATGTATAGTCACCACATGGTGTAGGCAAAAGCCGCAGTGTTGTCCAATTTTTTAAAGTTTATTTGATGAATAACGGTGGTTTTTCAAATCAATTAGTTGATCATCCTAGGATAAAAATATGCTGAATTTTAACTTTTATAATCCGACCCGCATTATTTTTGGTGGCGATACAATAGCTAAAATCAATGACTATGTGCCTACAGAAGCAAAAGTATTAATGTTGTTTGGTGGTGAAAGTGCACGTAAGAATGGTACTTTAGCTGAGGTGCGTGAAGCATTAGGTGCAAGAGAAATTCATGAATTTGGCGGAATTGAGCCGAATCCGAGTTATGAAACCCTCATGAAAGCCGTAGAGCTGATTCGAGAACAAAAGATAGATTTCTTGATGGCTGTCGGTGGTGGATCGGTAATTGATGGTACTAAATTTATTGCAGCAGCAGTCAATTATACAGGGGATACATGGGAGATTTTAGAAACCCATGGTACTAAAATTACTCAAGCTTTGCCTTTTGCGAGTGTACTCACCCTTCCGGCAACTGGTTCAGAAATGAATAGCGGTGGGGTAGTCACCAGAAAATCGACCCAAGCCAAATTGTCATTTAGCAGTCCTTATGTTTTTCCGCAATTTTCCGTACTTGATCCGAATAAAACTTTTAGCTTGCCGACACGCCAGTTAGCTAATGGCGTGGTCGATGCATTTATTCATGTCATGGAACAATACTTAACTTACCCTGTGAATGCACAAGTACAAGATCGTTTTGCCGAAGGTCTATTGCAAACTCTGATTGAGATTGGACCAAAAATATTTGAAAATTCAGTAGATTATGACATGCGTGCGAATTTGATGTGGTCTGCTAGCATGGCACTGAATGGGCTAATTGGAGCTGGGGTACCACAAGATTGGTCAACCCATTTGATTGGACATGAGCTCACGGCTTTATATGGTATTGATCATGCTCGTACCTTGGCCATTGTGTTGCCGGCCAATCTACATGTACGTCGTCAAGAGAAGCGAGAAAAATTACTACAGTATGCAGCTCGTGTCTGGCAGATTGTCGAAGGTGATGAAGAACAACGTATTGATACTGCTATTGCTCGTACTCGAGCCTTCTTTGAGCAACTTGGATTGCCGACTCGTCTTAGCGATTATGGACTGGGGGAGACAGATATTGAGATCATCATTACGCAACTTAAATCACATAATCTTACACAGCTAGGCGAACATAAAAATGTTTCATTAGAGATCAGTCGCCAAATTCTCGAGATGAGCATCTAAGCTAAATGCGCGTATCTGGCATGCTCTGACCCTGTAACAATGCTCCTCAATCATGAAAATTATCGGAGAAATAACATGAAAATTTTAATCGTTTTAACCTCACATGATCAACTTGGCAATACTGGTAAGAAAACAGGTTTCTGGCTAGAGGAACTTGCTGCACCGTATTACACCTTTATTGACTCTGGTGCTGAAGTTACGCTGGCGTCGCCTCAAGGTGGGCAGCCACCACTAGATCCTAAAAGTAATTTAGCCGATGCGCAAACTGAAACCACTCATCGTTTTGAAGCAGATCCAACTGCAATGCAAGCATTGGCCCAGACGCATAAACTTAGCGAAATTTCTGTAGCTGATTATGATGCAGTGTTTTATCCAGGCGGGCATGGCCCGTTGTGGGATTTAGCAGAAGATCCGATTTCAATTTCTCTGATTGAACAGGCGATTCAGTCTGGCAAACCTGTTGCAGCAGTGTGTCATGCCCCGGGTGTTCTTCGTCATGTGAAAGCGAGTAATGGAGCGCCTTTAGTTAGCGGTAAATTAGTGACTGGTTTCACCAATACTGAGGAGGCCGCTGTAGGTTTGACTGAAATTGTACCATTTTTAGTCGAAGACATGCTTAAAGAAAACGGTGGTCATTATTCTAAAGTGGATGATTGGCAAGTATATGTTCAAGTAGATGGCTTGCTGGTTACTGGACAAAATCCAGCCTCTTCTGCTGCAACCGCTACAGCATTACTTCAATTGTTGAAATAAAGAGTAGCTAGTGTCTGTTGTGGTGCTTAGCAGTGAATAAAACTTCTGACTTTGAGCAACTGGCTCAATAAGCAAAATAACCCTCATTTAATGGTAAGAGCCGCATTTGGACGCCCATTTATTGCGAATCCAGATTTACCCGATCGCATCGCTAATGGCTGGCCATTGAATGCAGTAGATGCAAGCACTATGTATGGTGGGACGGAAAAAGGCTATATTGATTATCCAGCTTACGCAGATTAATCTCGACTAAGTGAGTTATTTTGCCAACCTTTGTGGTTGGCAATATAAGGGCTTAGGATTGCTGTTGCCAGCACAATTTCTTGTTAAAACAAATTCTTAAAATTTTTTAGCTGTGTAATGAGCCGACCTGCCAGTGGGAAAGAAATCAGTTGCGTTACTGGCACTAAAACTATGACTTCAATCAACACCATCATCGGGAAACTTTGATGCTGAGTAATTGGCTTTAATAACGTGAGTACTAGTAATAGTGTGGGATATAAGCCTAAATATCCGACTAAAATACGAGTCATGAGGGCTTTAGAAGGAGAATTCATTGCGCGCTATACTCATTGATTGTAAATCGATCTAATAGCAATACATGAATAAGTAATCATTGGGTTGCTATCATAAACCATTAATTATGTTATTGATATTTAATTTATTTTTTATGAATCTTCACTTTTTAATAGAAATTTAGTTGCTCTCAGAGCTTGATGTAATGGCGTTTTATCTTTTTGCAACTTACTCAGTAATGCTGCACCTAACCACATTTGGTAAAGTACTTGTGCCAACGTCGAGGACTCAGTATCTGCTTGGATAGACTGATCCTGTTTTCCTAAATCAATTAAAGCAGCAATCCGTTGGATTACATCATCGACGCCAGCGGACATAATGGAGCGCATATCTTCAGATAGATCGGCAACTTCTGCGGCAAGTTTCACAATTAAACAGCTATCCGCCCAACCACACTGTGTTTCAGGATCTTCTATCCATAAATTAAAATACTCAATCAGCTTTTGATAAGGGGATTTATCACTACGCCATACATCATTTAAACGGACTTGGTAATTATCCACATAATGTTGTACCAATTCACATCCGAAAGCTTCCTTGGATTGGAAATAATGATAAAACGAGCCTTTAGGGATCTCACAGCTCTGTAAAATTTCCTGTAATCCTACACCAGTAAAACCTTTATGCAAAATCAGGTCTGAACTGGTATTAAGAATGTGTAAGCGCTTCGCTTCAGACTTTTTAATAGGAGTAGGCTTCATATCAATTATTTACTCTATTGTAAAAAATAGACCAGTCGTATTGCTTTTTAGTATAACTCATCTACAATGGATGTAAAGAAATTTTAATCATAATTTTTGATTGTAAATAGAAATACTTTTAAATAAAACATGGAGTTATATGTGTGAAAACAGTTATTAATCAACGTATCGTTTTAGCTCAACGGCCAGTCGGTGAGCCAAAACACAGCGATTTTCGTATTGAGCAAGTTGAGCTCAATGAACTTAAACAAGGCGAGATATTGTTAAAAACCATTTACTTGTCACTCGATCCTTATATGCGTGGTCGCATGAGTGATGCTCCTTCATATGCAGCACCGGTTGAAATTGGCGAAGTGATGGTCGGTGGAACAGTCAGTCAAGTAGTGGCCTCTAAAAACCCAAAATTCAAAGAAGGCGAGTGGGTTCTATCAGGAAATGGCTGGCAGGGCTACGCAATTTCTAATGGGACTGCATGTCAAAGCTTAGGTATGCAACCTGAACATCCATCTTGGGCATTGGGTATTTTGGGAATGCCAGGATTTACTGCTTATATGGGGCTGTTGGACATTGGTCAGCCTAAAGCCGGTGAAACTTTAGTCGTTGCAGCTGCAACGGGACCTGTTGGTGCTACGGTTGGACAGATTGGCAAAATTAAAGGTTGTCGCGTGGTTGGCGTCGCAGGTGGGCCTGAAAAATGTCGTTATGCAGTAGAAGAGCTCGGCTTCGATGCTTGTATCAATCATCATGATGAAAATTTTGCAGAACAATTAGAACAAGCAGTTCCCAACGGTATTGATATTTATTATGAGAATGTAGGAGGTAAAGTGTTTGATGCGGTATGGCCATTGCTTAACTCTGCGGCACGTGTACCGGTGTGTGGTGTGGTTTCCCAGTATAACGCTACCGAGCAAGCACAAGGGCCAGACCGTTTACCGGGCTTTATTTCCACCCTTTTAAAAAAGCGTATTCGCATGCAAGGCTTTATTATTTTTGATGATTATGGCAGTCAGTATCCGGAATTCTCTCAGCAAATGTCTGAATGGTTGAAAGACGGAAAAATCAAATATAAAGAGCATATGGTGCAAGGTTTAGATAACACGATCAATGCTTTCAATGGTATGTTGAAAGGCAAAAACTTTGGCAAAGTCGTTGTAAAAATTTAAAAAAATAGGAATTATCATGATTACACTACATCATTTAGATCAATCACGTTCTTTTCGCATTTTGTGGTTACTTGAAGAAATCAAGCAGCCTTATGAGCTGAAACGCTATTATCGTGACTCAAGCACGCATTTGGCCCCTGACTCTTTAAAAACCATCCATCTTTTAGGGAAATCTCCAGTATTGGAATGGGATGGCAAGGTTATTGCAGAGTCAGGCGCAATCGTTGAGTTATTAATTCAGAAACTTGCGCCGCATTTAGCACCAGATATGGATGAACCTACTTATGTCGATTATCTACAGTGGATTCATTTCTCAGAAAGCTCTGCCATGCTGCCATTTTTGTTAAAAACGTTTAATGCGCTAGAAACCAAGCAGGGTACGAAGTTGGTATTTCTAGAAAATTATACTCAAGTTGAGTTCGATAAAGTATTTAGCTATTTAAATGAATATTTAAAAGATAAAGAATTTCTAGTGGCAGACCGTTTAACCGGTGCTGACTTTATGATGGGCTTTGGACTACATGCTTTAGTTTATCATATGGGACAAGGTGAAAATTATCCGCATATCCAATGTTATGTAGCAGGTTTAAGCCAACTACCTAGCTGGCAAGCCGCAGTACAAATTGAACAAAATGGTGTGAAAAGTCAAAAATAGCAAGATTGTTTTTTTAAGGCAATTGAGAAAAAGAATCATGATTGACAAGTACATCTGGTTATAAAATAAGCTGACACTTAGTTAAAGTAAACGCCTAATGAATTTCATCGGGCGTTCTTTATTTTAAAGATAAGGAATTACCATTATTTAAGACAAGTTTCGCCTATTCTTTCACTGCAAATTCCTATCAAAAGGGCTTGAATATCACGACGGTTACCTTGAAAGATATAATCAACTTTTGAAAGAAAAGTGACTAACGCACAGCAAGATTAAATTATTCCTCGGGGGATTAAACAAGTGATCTACATCATTTTACTAACATAAACACATATACGTAAAAATCACGCCCCAGTTTAACTGGCAATAGTTTTTGAACCCTTGTATAAAAGCTTAAACGAATCTAGCAAGTCTTTATTTAATGTCAATACTCATCCAGTATTGAGGTTTTTTATCTTTTCTTGCCTGTGATCTAGGTTGTAATACTCTAATTTCATACTCACCTGAAGCAGGTAAAATATAAAGACCATTATTATCAAGCTCTGGAGAATATTCTCCAAGATTGCAATATCAATATGCTTTTGTCTTCTACAAAGCGTGGTGTACGAATATCACTGATATTCGGGGCTGCTCATCCGCAAAGTTTAATCATACTTTGCACAAAGCCTGTGACCATACGTAAAGACAGACGGAATAAGGATTTAATCATTAAGCAGCATTGGATGGCTGCGTCGGAGTAGATTTGATTTCGTCCTAGTTTGCCTTTTGATGGAGCATACCATTGCGTAGCAGGATCAAACCAAATGGCAATATTTCCGCGACTCATGAGTGCTCGGTTATATGCGGACCAATTGGTTGTGCGGTAAATTTTATGTGTATGCTTCTTCATTTGAAAATTATATTGCTGAAAAAGCCCTTAAGAACATCTTTGTGCAACAAAGCCGTTCGAGATTGTTATGATCTTTTTTGACGGAAAACAAATTTTCCCTGATCAAGCAAATAACTTTAAAATTTTCTTAATGAGCAAGATGGCCAATACTTATTAGAAGAAAAATCTTTTGTTTATGATGCTGAAAATGATCAATTTCTAGAATTTGATATACAGGCATTTTATTCCCTTTCGTCTGCAATTCCAGACTAGCAAGACCCGCCTTTTAAAGGCAGTTTTCCTATGTAATAACATGATAAATCAGAATTAGGATTGTAAATTTTTCACCCACCGAATTTTTTGTGCCAGCTGTTATAATGCGCCAAATTGCTGCCAAGTCTCATCATTATGTAAAGAGTCATAATAATTTTGCAGTTCTACTAAATCATAATATTGAATATAAGCTAATAGTAATAGGCCGAGGATCAGTCCAACTTTAAGACAACTAAGTCTATTTGGCTTTCTATATAAATTATCTATTCCAAAGGCAGTTAAAATTAAAACAGGAACCAATACAATTGTTTTTAAATGGTTTAGAAAGTGAATTCCATGTGTATACAATAACCCAATAATAAGCAAAACTAACCCTAAACTGGTGTAAATACGGTCATGCAGAGAAGTGCGTAACGCGAAATTACATTGAAAAGCTAAAATAAAAGTTGCAAATAAATAAAAACCAGTCCCACCAATAATGAACGTATAAATTGCATTGAATAGGCAATAAGCCAACAGCACTGATAGTACGAAAGAATAGAGTTTGGTATAGAGAATATGTGAAAAGGGGAAAATCTGTTTCATAATTTGCTCTATTGAAAACTCACATCATATTAAAAGAGGATTTGAAGCTTAACATGTTATTCACTTTTTGCCACTGTGGCATGTTTTTTTTAGTGTTGGAGATGGCTTAAATAAATGTCGCGTACGAGTAGAGCTTAGACCACAGATTATTAAACACAGCGTCCCTCCAATAAGTACTGCTGGCACCACAGAAAAATAGCGCGTCATCAAGCTCATGTGTATGGCACCGAGCTGATTGCCTGAAGTGACTAATATGCCATTTAAAGCCGCTACACGCCCTAATAGTGCTTTTGGGGGGAGTTGCTGTAATAAAGTTTGTCGAATGACCATGCTGATGCTATCAAAGGCACCGATTAAAACAAGGAAGAAGACTGAGAGCCAAACATGAGAGGATAGTGCAAAGGCTAAAGTACACAAAGCAATTGCAAAACTACTATAGAGCATATTTCTCCATGCATTTTGCATCGGAGAATAACAGGTCAACATCAACATCATGATACAGGCGCCAATAGCTGGTGCAGCTCTGAGTATACCTAAGCCTTCAACACCAAGATGCAGGATATCGTGTGCAAAAATAGGCAGTAAGATAATGACACTACAAAAAAGCATGGCGCCGAGATCCAGCAACATACTCCAAAACATTAGTGGATGTTTAAAAATAAACAAATAGGCTTCTTTCAAACTTTTGCTTAAATGCTGTTTATGGGGGCTAGGGAATTGACGAGGACTTAATCCGAATAAGCAGATGCTACCCACGCAACACAAGAAAAAAACAATAAAGAGGGTTTTTTCAAGCCCAAGTTGGCCGAGTAAAAGTCCTGCGCATAAAGGCGCTAAAATGCCGCCTATTTGCCAAATGAGCGCGGTCCATGTGGCTGCATTGCTATAGACTGACTCGGGGGTTAGAAAAGGGCGTAATGAATTAAATGATGGGCTGTAGATGCCTCTAAGTATGCCTAAGCAAAAGATGAGGCTATAAATGCCGCATAAAAGTGTATTTTGTTGAATGTGCTGTTGTTGGTACTGAGAAAAAAGAACAATAAATAATAATGGAATTAAAGTGCTACAGCTAAAACTCCACTGCACAATTTTTTGTCGGTTATAGCGATCAGCCCAGTCGCCACTGATCAGGGAGAGGAGAATAAAGGGGAGTAACTCAATTAAGGCAATCATGCCAAGGCTGAGTGGATTTTGAGTGAGTTGATAGATACTATAGGCAATGACGACTTCTTGAATCATGATGGTTAGAATTAAGCACAACTGATTGACACTCAGAAGTGAAAAATCACGTGAACGAAAAGCCAAAAAAGCATCGGAATGGAAAAGCGACATAAACAGAATAGTTTCAAATATGAATTAAAAAAGGATGGCGCAAAGTCCATCCTTTTTAGGGTTTAAAGCAGATTACTGTGCTTTTGCTACCGCAATAGTTTCGTCATTTGCAGCTTTAGCCATAGGTGTATATTTCAAACCAAGGGTTGTGCTGGTGTATTGGCGAACTTGGTCAAGAAGCACAGGATTAGTGCTGAGTTCTTGTTGGTACGATTTTACAATTTCATGTAATTTCGGATTCCATTTACCTGCTACTTGCTGAGGGAATGCTTTTTCAAGCAAGCTCAACATAATATAAGGGGAAGTTGAAGCACCAGGAGACGCACCTAATAGGGCAGTCACAGCACCATCTTGTGATGCAAAAATCTCGGTACCAAATTGCAAGCTTGCAGGTTTGCCTGGTTCTTTCTTAATGATTTGAACACGTTGACCACCTTGATTCATACGCCAGTCTTCTGGTTTTGCATCAGGATAGTATTTTTTCAACTCATTAAAACGGTCTTCATCGGTCATCATGACTTGGCTAACTAAATATTTCACCAAATCAAGATTTTCCATACCTACAGCGGTCATTGGTAAAACGTTGTTTTTAGTGGTTGATTTCAATAAATCAAGCTGAGAACCTTGTTTTAAGAACTTGTTTGAATAAGTTGCAAATGGACCAAACAACACATATTTTTTACCGTCGATATAACGTGTATCAATATGTGGAACAGACATTGGCGGTGCGCCTAATTCAGCACGACCATAAACTTTTGCAGTATGACCTTCAGTGACTTTTGGGTTGTCGGTCATTAAGAACACGCCACCTACAGGGAAGCCAGCATATTGCTTCGCTTCTGGTAAGCCTGTCATTTGTAAAAGTTTAACCGCTGCACCGCCTGCACCAATAAAGACAAATCGCGTTTTCACGTGATCTGTTTTCCCTGTAGTGAGGTCTTTAAATGCAACAGTCCACGTTTTATCATCGTTTTGGCTAATGCCAGTCACTTCAGTCGATGTTTGTAACTGGAAATTAGGTTGTTTTTTAAGGTGATCGACCAATTGAGTGGTGATTGAACCATAGTTCACATCCGAACCTACATCCATGCGTGTTGCAGCTACTTTTTGTGCAGCATCACGGCCATTCATCACCAATGGTGCCCATTGTTTAATTTCAGCAGGATTCTCAGAGAATTTCATGCCATAAAACATTGGGTTTTTAACCATTGCAGCGTAACGTTTTTCGAGGAAATTCACGTTATCACCCCAAACGAAAGCAATGTGCGGTACAGGGTTGATGAAACTATTTGGTCGTCCCAAAACACCTTCTTTGACTTGATAAGACCAGAACTGTTTTGCAACTTCAAATTGTTCAGCCACTTTTACAGCTTTGGTAATGTCCATTTTCCCATCTTTTTCAGAGGTGTAGTTCATTTCCATAAAGCCAGAGTGACCTGTGCCTGCATTATTGAAGCCGTTAGAGCTTTCTTGTGCAACTTTGTCTAGGCGTTCATACATGCGAATTTGCCAGTTTGGCTCAAGTTCACTAAGATATGTGCCTAGGGTTGCACTCATGATGCCACCACCAACTAAGACTGCGTCAACGACAGGCTCATTGCTGGTGTTTTGAATTTTCTTAGACGCGATAGGTCTAAATAAAAAGATTAGTGCTGCAATAATAAGCAGAACGATGAATACCAATAGGTATTTTAAAAATTTGTTCATGCGATTATGACCATGGAGGGCAGGTTTGGATCGCTTTATAGCGAAGACAAGAATAACAATTATGGTGATAGGAACACTTGTAAAGAATTAGCTTAGAGAATTGAAGTAATACTCAAAATTACAAGTATGCAAAGATTAACGTTCGAAGCTATCACACATTTTTGATTGATGGATATTTTAGACTAAATATGTATTGACTTAGTAATTTTTATTCTAAATGAACATAATTAAAATATAAATACCAATGATGTTTGTTCTTGTTTATTGGTTTTTATTTTAATTCAATATCTGGTTTAAAAAAAATCAGATGTTGAATATTTATACAAATACTCAGTAATTTATTAAAAAGAAGCTTATAACTTGTTTCAAGGTTACTTTCCAACGGCTTTATTGCACAAATATTTGAAAGGCAAAGCGCCCCTAATTGAGCCAAATTTAAGGCGTAACTTGGGTAAGTGGTCGACCTAATTCCGTAAATCTATTAATGACTGCTACACGTGCATGAAGCTCATTGACTTGGCTATCAAAACTCCTTGTACTGAGTTTATCTCCTAATAATTTAATGCAGCGCATCTTAGTTTCAACTAAACTTCGCCGATGATAACCTGACCATTTTTCCATAGTGTCTACCTGAGAAGCACTACTTCGCAAGATTAACTGTTCGAAGTAATTCATTTCGCTCTAGCGAGCTACTCTTTGTATCTTTCCATGGTTTCGCATTTTTTCTAGGTGGAATCACCGCATGCGCTTGCCGATCTGCAATGACCTGACGGCATTGCTTGGTGTCATAAGAGCCTTCAGTATAAACAGAGTCAATCCGCTCATCTTGTGGAGTTTGATCAAGTAAATCACCAAGAAACTGTGAGTCACTGACATTATTTTTTGTAAGCTGAACTGCACGTATTTGCAGTGTTTCAGCATCTATATCTATGTGCAGTTTACGCCATTGTCGTCGATATTCAGGCTGATGCTTCTTGCGTTTCCATTCACCTTCACCTAAAAAACTCAAGCCAGTAGAGTCAATGAGTAGATATAGTCCATCACAAGTTTTTTGATAGCTAATCGCAATATGCTTTTGTCTTCTGCATATGGTCGAATAATCTGGGGCCGTCCCATTTAAGCCAGAGAGTTTAATCAGACTTTGCACAAAGCCAGTGACCATACGTAAAGACAGACGAAATAAAGATTTAATCATTAAGCAGCATTGGATGGCTGCGTCGGAATAGATTTGATTTCGCCCGTGTTTACCGATGGACGGAGCATACCATTCGGTGGCTGAATCAAACCAAATGGCAATGTTTCCGCGATGAATGCGTGCTCGGTTATATGAAGACCAATTGGTTGTACGATAAATTTTAGGTGTAGGCTTATTCATTTGACAATTATATTATGGAATAAGCCTTAGAGATAGGTTTGTGCAACAAAGTATATTTAAACTGAAAAAAGGAAATAAACGCAGTTTCATTTGTAAATAAAAATGAATACAATTCTCATTAATATTAATTCCTTCTCCATATTTATGTTGTATAGAAAATCCCCTCTTGTTCTTGCGATGCTTCCTCTTATCGTTTCTACAGCATATGCGCAATCTCATTCCACTGAGAGTGAGTCCTCTACTCTACCTACCATCACCATACAAGCCCAAGAAGCTAAATCACCATATGTTGCTCAACATGCAGCATCTTTACTCAAATCTGATGCTTCACTTTTTGAAACAGCTCAATCCGTAAGTGTTGTCACACGTGAACAATTAGATCAAAAGCAAGCTACAACCTTAGCTGAAGCAATCAATGGTGTTGCCGGTGTAGTCTCTGGTCAACGTGGTCGCCGCGGATGGGATGACTTCAATATTCGTGGGCAAGGTGCAAATAATCAGATCTTTGTTGATGGGCTTAGAACATCTGCTCGATCTGCTGTTGCGGTTGATTTATCTGGGATTGATCAAGTACAAGTACTTAAAGGCCCTGCATCCGTAAGCTTTGGGCAAGTAGCACCTGGAGGTTTAGTAAATTTAGTGACTAAACGGCCTGAAGCGGAAAGTTTTGCTCAAACAGACGTAAGCTATGGAAGTTATGATTTTAAACAAGCCAACTTCGATTTGAACTATGCCCCGCATGAAACTGAAAAAGGAGCCTTCCGTTTAACAGGCCGATATGCAGATCAAGATGATCCTGTTGACTATGTTTATTTTAAAAATCTATACATCTCTCCAACTTATAATTTTGATTTAGGAGATCATGCTGATCTTTCCGTGATTGCCAGCTATCAACATCGTGAATATCAACGTTATCAAGGTGCACCATTAGTCGGTACATTACTGCCAAGTGCATTAGGTAAGATTGATTCCTCTTTCTTTAGTGGAGACCCTTCATCAGATCCTTACAAAGCAGATGTATATCGTGCAGGGTGGAATTTTAAATATGATTTCGGTAATGACTTAGTCTTTAAGCAAAATGCGGCTGTTCAAAAAACTGAAATGAATGGTGGCTTCATTTCTCTACAAGCGGGTAGTACTGAAACTGCGGTAAAACGCCGATTAGAGGTTCAAGATTGGGATTATACCAATTATACAATCGATAATAACCTTCAAAAGAAGTTGCAAATTGGAAACAGTGAACATGATCTACTGGTCGGTTTTGACGTTATGCAGGAGAAGCGAGAAACAGCTGCGGACCGTTGTAACTTTGCAACAATTAACCCTTTCGCACCACAGTACAATCAAGGCTGTATCAATACACTCAGTTTGAATAGCCATAGTATTACCAATTTGCGTGATATGGGGATTTATGCCCGAAATCGCATCATTTTAAGCGATCAGTGGATTATAAATTTGGCTGGTCGATATGACTGGGCAAAATCCTCCTCAGAGAATGTCCTAAAAGGAACTAAAACTGATCCTCAAGAGGATCATGCTTTTACTGGTAATGCATCGATCATGTATTTAGTAAATGACTTGATTGCTCCTTACGTTAGTTATGCAACTTCTTTTGTTCCCAACATTGGTACCGATAGAAATAATGCCCTATTCGACCCAGAGAAAGGCAAGCAATATGAAGCAGGTGTTAAATTCCAAGGTGCGGATCAACTGATTCAAGGTACATTATCTTGGTTTGATTTACGTCGTCAGAATGTTCTGGTGAATGATCCAACTGATATTAGCTACCAAATTACTGAGGGTGAGCAGACCACTCGTGGTATTGAAGCTGAAATAAATACCGCAATCAATGATTATTGGACTGCTTCTGTCGCATATGCTTATACATATGACTCTAAAACAACTAAGAGTACTGATATCAGCAGTATTGGACAACGTTTAGAAAATACTCCAGAACACACTTATAGCTTTATGGCTCGTTATCGTCCTCAAGGTTCTTTGGGGTGGTATGTAGGTGCAGGAATTACGGGTGCCAGTGAAACAGAGTTATCAGGTCTCGATATTGAACTACCTGCTTATACTATTTATAACGCTGACGCAGGATATGATGCAGAACATTGGGGAGCACAATTATCTGTTCGCAATCTTTTTGATAAAAACTACTATTCGGGTGTAATTGATAACCGAGTCGTGGCTTTTGGTAACCCCCGTCAAGTAAATTTTACGGTTAAATTCAAGTATTAAAAACATCCTAATAACATGAATTTAGCAAAGTATGCACATGTACTTATACTTTGCTAATTAAATATCTATCAACATAATAGACCTCTTGCGTTAGTCAAAATTTAATCAGTGATAAACGTTGATTTTTAAATAAATATCAAAGTCTAAAATAGTCAAAAATAATACTTTCGCAAGAGGTTTAATATTCATTTGATAGCATGTTGAACCGTACCGGGTTTGTTTGAGACCAACTTTCCTGAGATGAGAAGCATTGCTTCGCACGACGTAGCGAAGCGTAGTGTTCCGATGAAGAAAGTAAAATATACCCCTGAAATCAGAGATAGAGCGGTTCAATTATTGATTGACTACCAAGACGGTATCTCAGGTGAGTGACTTTACGTATATTCAAACAAATTCAGGCTGGGTCTATACCGCCTTTATTATTGATGTGTTCTCACGAGCAATTGTTGGATGGAAAGTATCAACACGTATGAATACAGATATGGTACTCGATGCATTAGAGCAAGTATTGCACGATCGAGGCATGCCAAAGAATGTGATTCACCATTCCTACAGAGGTATGCAATATCTTTCCATTCGCTATACCAATCGTTTAGGAGCAGAAAATTTACGAGCATCAATCGGTACAACGGGAACTCATATGATAATGCTTTGGCTGAAACAGTAAATGGCTTATACAAAACAGAGATGATTGAATATTTAAAAGCAGATTGGCAAAGTTTAGCAGATGTACAACTTGCGACATTAAATTGGGTAGATTGGTTTAATAAAAAGCATGTACACAGTGCACTAGGTTATGTATCGCCTTTTGAGTTTGAAGCAATGTACTATGATAAGATTAACCCGTTAGGTCAGGTGGCCTAACTTAAATAAAAAAATCTCTGATAAATCCAGTAAGGTTCAAAATGCGATTTATGGCTTTTTTATGTAAAAAAAAGTAATATCTGTTTTATTGTTAAATTATAACAATTAGTATAAATACACCTATGATTTACAGATGAAAAAGGTAGTTAAATGAAATATTTTCTAAGTTTAACTTTGTTAGTTTTAACAATGACTGGGTGTACTTCGAGTCCAAAGACTGAAACTTTACAAGATAAGGCTACAAGCAATACTTCAGCTGATACGCAGGTCCTTAAATTTTCTGGTCCAAATGGTTTATTAATTTTTCTGAAATCATCGGATAACTTTGAAACTGCTTTAATGACTGATAACTCAGGCATGGTATATCGTTTAAAGCAAACAGTTGCTGGTAGTGGTATTCGTTTAGCTAATAATAATGGAGTTTCAATTCACTTTAAACGTGGTGAAGGGGTTGTTGAATTTGTAAAAGACCAGCCAATCAGCATTACTGAAGTAAAATAATAAGGTTTAAACTTTAAGAGAACCCCACACCATAATCTGCATACCGAAAGTTGGACACTATTCCTTGAAATGTGGTCAAACATGATCAAGGACTAATTCGCACTCTGTTAATGGGTGAATTCAAACATGAGGTGCGACAGTTGCAAAAGCCTTATGATAATCTGTGTGATTCATAGACATCACTTCAATATAATGGGTGTCTATGAACAGAGAAATTCAACAAAGACTCGTATGGGTTAAATTATTTGAAGAGACCAATAATGCTGGCCTGGTTTGTCGGAGATGTGGCATTTCTAGACCAACTTTATGCAAGTGGTGGAAACGATATTCTGAACAAGGTATTGATGGATTAAGTAGTCATAGTAAATGTTCCTTAAAATCGCCAAATACTAAAATCAATGCTGAGCTAGAAGCTTTAAAGTTAGGGCTATCAAAGCGCCAGCTAGTAATTTCGTATTCGCTATTTCCATAATAAGGTTACCCTAATTCTTGTATCGCTCCTGACATAATAACATAACTAATAAGTAACCATGAATGATGGAGCAGAAATGTGAATGGTCATAACATGGGGTTGCACTTCAAATGCCAATTTAAGACTTGCAAAATCAATGGTTAATTAATTGGTTACTAGGGAATAACCAATCTAAATATAAATTATATTTAACAATTACTTATAAAAATATGTGATGCGTATGATACGCATCATATGAATATCGCTTAAATTTGCTATAATTGAATTGAGCAGTGCCATTTGTGGTTAGGTTAAAAATTCATGAGTCTTACTGAAATTAAGGTACGTCAAGCTAAACCAAAGGAAAAAATCTATTTTCTGGCAGATGATGACGGCTTAAGTTTGAAGGTAGAACCAAACGGACGTAAATCTTGGAGTTACCGCTATTCACTTGCAGGGACAAATAAACGTCCTCGCATGAAGTTGGGTGAATATCCTGTAATGTCCTTGAAAGAGGCCAGATTAGTCCGGGATGAATATAAATTTAATAATTATGAAAATAAACCACTGCATAAAAAATACATCAAAACTTTTCAGGATATTTGTGAAGAGTGGTTAGAATTTAAAATTAAAAATTCCTTTGAAGATGAACCACGATGCGGTGTAATTCAGCTCGCAAAAAAATGTTTAGATCAGGATGTTTATCCAAATATTGGACTAATACCATTTATTGAAATTAAAAGATATGATCTAGTTAAGATTATTAAAAATATAGAATCTAGAAATGTAAAAGAACCTGTAAAGAAAGCCTATAGTTATTTAAATCAGATTTATGATTATGCTGTAGCAATGGGTTATTGTGAATATAATATTGCCCATGGTCTTCATAAAATATTAATCAATAATAAAATTAAAAAAAATTATCCGTATTTAAACTCAGATGAACTATCTAGCTTTTTAGCTAGATTAAAGCAGGTTAATACAGATCCTATTATTAAAAAAGCCCTATTATTTAAGTTATATACAGGCGTACGAGGTGGAGAATTACTGCTTTGTGAACCGCATCATTTCGATCTGGATAAAAAAATATGGAAAATACCAGCCTTACATATTAAACAATATAGAAGAAAAGTTATTTTAGGTCATGATATTCCTGAATTTTTAGTTCCACTATCTGATCAAGCACTTGAAGTTGTAAAATCAGCACTCGTTTGGTCTCATGGCGAAAAATATGTGTTTTCTAGCCCCCGAAACAATAATAAACCTATTCATTTTAATACCCTGAACTTGATTATCAGAAAAATGGGATATACTAAAAATGAATTAACTTCTCATGGGTTACGATCGACATTTAGTACCATATTAAATGAATCCGGTTTATTTCAATCAAATTGGATTGAAGCACAGCTATCTCATACTGATAAAAATAAAACCCGTGCAAGTTATAATCATGCAGAATATTTTAATCAGCGTATGGAAATGATGCAATGGTGGGGCGATTTTATTGATAGTTGTACTGTAAATTAATGGTTATGAAATCCAAGTTTTAATTAGAATAGGCTTTGTTGCACAAACCTATTCACCGCTATAAATCATTATCTAAAATTGCATCTCGTGGTAAAAGCTCAATGGGCCGGTTCTATGGCTATAAATTACATGTTGTGATGAATCAACTTAGAGAAATAGTCTGTTCACAATGATGATTTCTCTTAACTCGTAAAGTTTATGAAGGTGTTGAACGTGTTCAACTGAATCTTAAGCAAGGTAAATGGATAGAAGAGAACTTCATTAAGTCGTATCAAAATATTCTTGAAAAATAGGCATTTCATTTCACATTAGAGCGAGAATCTAATGAGAAAGTTGCCTGATTGAATGTAGTGAATAGATTCATTGCATAATTATTGACTAAAATTTTCTATATCAGCCTATTTAAGATTAATCGGGCTGATTCTATTAGGTCGAATATAATAGCGACCTGCTTTAATCATTTTTATTTGAACTTTATTTTATGTCACAGCTTGCTTCCCATTTTAAGCACAATCAGTTTTGTATTTTGTTGGAATATTTAAGTTCTGCTAAGGGCATTGCCGTACCAATGTCTTTAGCAGAATTTCCATGTGCGATCACTTTGGCAGATCGAGTGCATGCCGATAGTGATTTGCCACCACTTGAATGTGCGAAGACATTTTCTTCATCAGTGGAAAAAATCATCCATTATTCAGGGAAAGGTCGGGATATTACTGATTTTGAGACCTTCTTAAAATTAACTCAAGCTTCAGGACAAAGAAATTTACTGCTTCTCACAGGTGATAAGTTAAAAGGGCATACAAATGGTCAAGATGGAACGAATCGCACCCGATATTTAGAGTCTGTAAATGCGGTTATGGCCGCAAAGTGTTATGGTGGATTTCATATTGGTGTAGCTTTTAATCCCTTTAAATATGCTGAAGCTGAACGTGATGCACAATATTTAAAACTTCACAAAAAGATTAAAGCAGGAGCAGACTTTATCGTTACCCAGTTGGGTTACGATATGGAGGCTTTAAAACAAGCCAAGGCTTTTTTAAATCGTCATCGATACCCACAAAATATACTTGCTTGTGTTATGCCACTTAGTTTGGCACGTGCCAATTTTATGGTGAAACATAAGATCGCAGGAATTGTGATTACACCACACATGTTACGAGTGTTGGCTCAGGAAGAACAGGATGGACGAACTGAGAATGCTTATAAACGTTGTGCTATACAAATATTGATGTGTAAGTATTTGGGTTTTGCAGGTGTGCATCTTTCAGCATGCCATAAGCCTGAAGAGCAAAAGCTTTTAGAAAAATATATTGAACAATATCGACATTATGGTTTACAGGAACTCGAAGCACTCTGGAATGCACTGTGGCAAGTGGAGACTAAAAAGGAACTCGTGCCACAATTAGCTTATTATTCCCGCCAACCATCCTCTAGCCAGCTTATTAAATATCAGCAATTGCATTTCATGCACAAGGCTCTATTTGAGTCCAAAATTGCCAAAGGTGTGGGGCATTTTATTTTTAAAGCCTCACTCTGGGAAAATACGCCTGCAGCAAAAGCATTGTTAAAAACTGAATTTATCTCTAAGCAAGGGGTCGTGGGTTGTGAAAGTTGTGGTCAATGTAGGTTAGGAGATACTTTATATATTTGCCCTGAAACTTGCCCCAAAGGATTGGCGAATGGTCCTTGTGGTGGTACGACATTGGATCGCTGTGAGTTTGGAGATCGTGAATGCATTCATTCTGTGAAAGCCCGACTTGCCAAAGCCGTGGGACAGACTGATGTTCTAAAAGAAAAACTGATTCCAACTGTGCCTATTGAAGTCCGTGGAACCAGTTCCTGGAAAAATTGGTATCTGGCGACCGAAGCTTAGCTTTCATCATCCATGGCATTCGAATAAAATTTCACGCCCAATTTGATGCGATCACGACCTTGGCTCATACGCCAACGGTTGGTATCACGTAAGGAGTATACACAGCCACAATATTCTTGTTGGTAGAATTCTTCCTTCTTGCTGATTTCAAGCATACGAACAGCACCACCATTTTTACGCCAGTTGTAGTCCCAATAGGTGATACCTTCATAATGTGAAGCAGAACGATGCCCACAATCATTGATCTGCTTCATATCTTTCCAACGAGAAATACCCAATGAGCTACTAATTAGGCTGAAGCCATTTTCAGCTGCATAAAGGGCAGTCCGTTCAAAGCGCATATCAAAACACATGGTACAGCGAATACCTTTCTCTGGCTCATTTTCCATGCCTTTGGCACGTGCAAACCAATTGTCTGTATCGTAATCACAGTCAATAAAAGGAATATTATGTTTTTCTGCAAAGCGAATATTTTCTTCCTTACGGATTTCATATTCCTTGACAGGGTGAATATTGGGATTATAAAAAAAGATCGAAAAGTCGATGCCTGATTCAATTAGGGTTTCCATCACTTCACCCGAGCATGGTGCACAGCAGGAGTGAAGCAGAAGCTTGTCGTGACCTGCTGGGAGAGTCAATTTCTGACGTTCAAGTTTGTTTGACATAGTGATATGGGTTTAAATCTAAACCCTATATTTTAACGATTTAATTAGATAGTAAGGATTTGATATACTGATATTTTCTAAGGTTAAGATGAAAGAAATTCACTAATTGAAATTTAATAAGAACTAAAGTATATAAGAGAATAACTACAATAATGCTTTGGAATCAGAACATTGCAAGTTAATCAAGAGTCATTGAATGAAGCTTTAAAATTAAGTGAAGAAATTATTAGTAATATTGAGTTAAGTACCTCTTCTTTATCTAATTGCGCATTAAAGGCGAGTAGATTGGCAAGATTGCTAAATGAATTCGATTACCAAAGTACCATTATCAGCACAAAAATTTGCATCTGTTTATGAGAATTTAACGTCCGAAAATTCAGAGGATTGGTCAAATGCCGTTCATAGTTGTAGGCGAATATTACAAGATACTGCTGATGTGATTTATCCTGCTAGAGAGGATAAGACTATTAATTTAGATAATGGTAAAACTAAAATTATTAAATTAGGTGTGGATAATTATATAAATCGAATTATTACATATGTTGATGAGCAGTCAGACTCTAAAAGATTTGAGGAAATCGTTGGTTCACAGATGAAATATTTGGGTGAACGGTTAGATGCTATTTTCAAAGCTGCTCAGAAAGGTTCTCATAATATTATTACTTCTAGGCAAAAAGCTGATCGTTATGTTATTTACACATACTTGATAGTTGGAGATTTATTATCTTTGGTAGAGTTGCAAAAAACATTACCAATTTCAGATAAAGATTTTAGATAGCCGCTTAGCTTGCAAAATCAATAAGTATTTGGACACCCATTCTTCTTTAACTTGGACATTTTAATAAATCGTTAATTTTTGCAATGTTCCTCAGTTGGCAATATGAAGACCATGCCACTCACCAATGAGCTAATACGATTACTTTCAGCCTTGCGCTGCTTAGTATTCACCGACAGAGCATAGATGATCATTGTGTCCCGATACATTTTTTCAGGCTCAACTTCATAGTCAATTTTCGAAGCACAAATCATTTGCCTGCTGACTTTGTGTGATGCTCTACGATAGGCTTCACGATCATCACTAGCCAACGTCAGCTTTGTTCGTAATTCTTTTGCATACTGCATATATACGCTAACAAATTTGGGGTTATTTCCATATTTGAGATTTATGTATCCCTCAATATCATCTCGAACACCATTACTGTTTGCATCAATCCCACCAATGGTTTTTGTTTTATCTTCATTTTTTAGGAAGTTCGATGTTCTCACTTCTTTTAGTGAATTGTGAATACTTGGATTAAGAAGCGAGGAACAGCCTGTCATAAATATACTTAAGCAACTCAGTGCAATAACTGCTTTTTTCATAGGACTTATTTTACTTTTTCATTTAAATTTCGTTTTAGATACAAAGAGTATCTGAAAATCAGAGTATCCAATTAAAAGAAGAATCTATGTCCAGTACGATATACTATTAAGTGTCCAATTGGACCAGAATATGCTCTTAGCTTACTGAATAACTAAAAATCCTCAGCATCTTTAATTTATTAAGATGAGTATTTCTCATCTTAAGCTGAATTTATATCGTTTTACTCACTTTCTTATTCACGTTTAAATACAGCCATTCAGAAATTTAGCTTTTTATAAAATTTTTAGGTGGTAATCTCCATGAGTACAGCATTTGAATGTTCAATTAAACGTATCCGTTTTGATGAAAACTACACGCCAGCAGAAAGCACACGTTTAACCACAAATTTTGCCAATTTGGCACGTGGAGAAAGCCGTGAAGAAAACTTGCGTCGTACCCTTGCGATGATCAACAACCGTTTTAATAGCTTGGCGACCGTTGATAACCCGAAAGGTGATCGCTACTCACTTGAGATCGACATCATTTCTGCTGAAATTGATATCGAAGGCAATGGCCAAACCTTTCCATTTATTGAAACACTGAAAAGTGTAGTGATTGACCATAAAACAGGGGAGCGTATTGAAGGCATGATCGGCAATAGCTTCTCATCTTATGTGCGTGATTACGACTTCAGCGTAGTATTGCCTCAATTGGGTTGTGGTGTAGGTGAAAAACCTGAAGATTTTGGAGATCTACATGGTAAATTGTATCAACATTTGGTGAATTCAGATGTATTTAAGGCAGAATTTACCAAGCCACCTGTGATTTGTTTAAGTGTTTCAACCTCTAAAACCTATTACCGTACGGCAAACGTACATCCTATTTTAGGTGAGGAATATACCAATGATGAATATTCACGTACCGATGAATATTTCGCCAAAATGGGCTTACGTGTACGTTACTTCAAACCAGAAGGTGGTAATGCACCATTAGCATTCTATTTCGCTGGCGACTTAGTTCGTGATTATACTGATTTTGAATTGATCAGCGCGATTGCAACCATGGAAAGCTTCCAAAAAATTTATCGTCCTGAAATTTACAACACCAACTCTCCGGCAGGTGTGGAGTATCAACCAAGCTTGAGCTATGGCGATTACTCACTGACACGTATCGTTTATGACCGTGTTGAACGTAGTGAGTTAGCGGTTAAGCAAGGTAAATGGACAGAAGAAAACTTCATCAAACCATATCAAGATATTTTAAATGAATGGGCAGCAAACTTTAAGGTCGAAACAGCTGCTTAAGACATCGAATTGACACACAGACTGACGAATTTTAGAGAAAGAAGATTAGACATGGCGCTTACACAACCGAAACTTTTACTCCCAACTTCAACTGCGGGTAGCTTGCCAAAACCGTCTTGGTTAGCTGAACCTGAAAAATTATGGTCTGCATGGAAGCTTGAAGGCGAAGAATTATTAGAAGCTAAACGTGATGCTTTGAAATTATCATTACATGAGCAAGTCACTGCAGGTATCGATATCGTGAGTGATGGTGAGCAAACCCGTCAGCACTTTGTAACCACGTTTATTGAACATCTTGAAGGTGTAGATTTCGAAAAGCGTGAAACCATGCGTATTCGTAATCGTTATGATGCAAGTGTACCTTCAGTTGTGGGTGAAGTTTCTCGTAAAAAAGCAGTGTTTGTAGACGATGCGAAATTTTTACGCAGCCAAACCAGTCAGCCAATTAAATGGGCGTTGCCTGGTCCAATGACCATGATTGATACACTTTTTGACGGACACTACAAGAGCCGTGAAAAACTGGCTTGGGAATTTGCCAAAATTTTGAACCAAGAAGCTTTAGAACTTGAAGCAGCAGGCGTAGACATTATTCAATTTGATGAACCTGCGTTTAACGTATTCTTTGATGAAGTGAATGACTGGGGTGTACCAACCTTAGAACGTGCACTTGAAGGTCTAAAATGTGAAACCGCAGTTCATATTTGCTATGGTTACGGCATTAAAGCCAATACAGATTGGAAACAAACTTTAGGTAATGAATGGCGTCAATACGAAGAGTCATTCCCGAAACTACAACAATCTAAGCTCGATATTATTTCACTTGAATGCCAAAACTCACGTGTACCAATGGATTTAATCGAATTGATCCGTGGTAAGAAAGTGATGGTGGGTGCAATTGATGTGGCAACCACTCAAGTGGAAACTGCAGAGGAAGTAGCAAATACGCTACGCAAAGCATTGCAATTTGTTGATGCAGATAAACTGTATCCTTCAACTAACTGTGGTATGACACCGCTATCTCGCCAAGTGGCACGTGGCAAACTTGAAGCTTTAAGCGCAGGTGCTGCCATTGTTCGTAAAGAGCTAGAAGCTTAATCAAACGTAGTCTCGTGCGAAGCAGAACAAATCATCGCAAGGTCATTTGTCCAGCTTTATGCACGAGCACGTGATATGTACATTTGAGATGAAAGAGATGATTGAAGCAACAGACTTTAGAAATGCAATGTCTTTACTCACCACAGCAGTGAATGTTATTACGACTTTGGGTGAAAAAGGTATGCATGGATTTACTGCATCTGCCGTATGTAGCGTGACGGATACACCGCCAATGTTATTAGTCTGTATGAATCAATCCTCCCGTTCACATGCCCATTTTGTTGAAAATAAAGTCTTGGCTGTAAACGTACTAAGTACTCAGCATGAACAGCTTTCAAATGCTTTTGCTTCAAGTAAATTCAGCTCAGAAGATCGTTTCAAACTCGGTGATTGGAGTACGATGGAAACTGGTTCACCTATTTTGAAAGATGCCTTGGTCAGTTTTGACTGTGAGATTCAAGATATTCAGCAAGTCGGTACACACAGTGTATTCATGTGTCGTGTTCTTAAAGTTCAACAAAGCGATCAAGAAGAAAGTCTGGTGTATTTTAACCGTGCTTATCATCAAGTGGGTCAATTGGAACACGTTTAACCCAATGCCTTAATTCCTTCATCTTTTTAAAAGTTAGTCTATTGTGGAACTTATAACCTTTTTAATCATCGGTGCTTTTGCTGGTTTTGCGGCAGGGCTGTTTGGTGTCGGCGGTGGTACGATTATTGTACCACTGCTTTTTATTGTCTTTACCCAAATGGGCTATGACCCCGATGTGGTTATGCACCTCGCATTAGGCACATCTTTGGCAACCATTGTTGTAACCTCGATTAGCTCATTGATGGCGCATCATAAAACTGGTGCTGTGATTTGGCCTGTTTTTAAAAATCTAGCGCCACCTATGGTAATTGGTTGTTTTTTTGGGGCAGGTATTGCTGGTTTGATATCAGGATTACATCTACAAATCATTGTTGGCTTATTTCTGATTTGGGTCGCATATACGATGTTTACAGGTGCCAAAAAAGCAATTGACCCAACGAAAACGTTACCCTCATCAGGTCAACAAGTTGCTGCAGGTAGTGTGATTGGGGTTGCATCAGCAATCTTTGGTATTGGTGGTGGAAGTCTGACGGTTCCATATCTGAATCGCTATGGTGTGGTCATGCAGAAGGCTGTTGGAACATCTGCGGCGTGTGGGTTACCGATTGCGGTTGCAGGTGCATTAGGATTTATGCTTTTTGGCATGAATGCTGAAATCAATGTGCCGAATACTATTGGTTATGTTCATATTTATGCCTTCATTGGCATCAGTATCATGAGTTTCATCACTGCAAAATTTGGTGCGAAGGCTGCACATGCCTTATCGCCAGTAATGTTGAAGAAATGCTTTGCCCTTTTATTGGTCATTGTTGGATGCTTTTTCCTTGTGAAAGGATTCATTTGATATTACGCAATGATCATTCATCATGTTAAATAGCCTGCTTCATGTGGGCTTTTAATCTTTGCTTTTAATGTATCCTTACAAGGACAATGATTTGAGTTTCTCCCAAGATGATCGAATTAAAACACTTAAAAATGCTTTCAGCTTTAAGAGAACATGGTTCTTTAGTCGCAGCTGCGAGCGATCTTTGCATTACACCTTCAGCGGTATCTCATCAGCTACGTGAGCTTGATCAGTGGATGGGTATTGAGGTCGTGAACCGCAAGACTCGGCCTATTACTTTTTCTAATGTTGGTCAACGTCTACTAAAACTAGCAGATGAGATTTTGCCACAAGTACAAATCGCACAAGCTGATATCAGTAGAATTCTGCATGGTCAAACAGGTCGAATCACATTTTCTTCTGAATGCCATAGTTGTTTCGATTGGCTTATGCCACTATTAAATCAGTACCGTATTCAATATCCAGATGTCGATTTAGACTTCGCATCAGGATTTGAAGCGAATCCACATGAGTTATTGCAAAATGGCGAATTTGACTTACTGATTACAGCAGATCCAATCGCTTTAAAAGGTGTTGAATACTTTCCGGTATTTGAATATGAATCGCGACTTGTTTTATCAACAACCCATCCATTGGTACGTGTAGAACAAATTACCGCTCAAGAGTTAGCTGAAGAAACACTGATTACTTATCCAGTGGATAAACATCGTTTAGATATCATGTCGAAACTATTTATTCCTGAAAATATTCAACCTAAAAACATTCGAACCACTGACTTAACCCAAATGCTGATTCAGCTTGTGGCGAGCGGACGTGGTATTGCAGCGCTACCTGATTGGGTAGTGAATGAATATGAAGCGAAAGGCTGGGTCACGTCACGACGTCTAGAATGTGTTTCACCTGAAGGATTACGCCGAACCTTATATGCAGGTTTTAGAACGGGTGAAAAACAGAGAGACTATTTTGAAGGGTTCTTAAAGCAGCTTGAACGATTTTCTAAGAAACGAAATAGCTATTATGTTTAAATCTAGGCTTTTTTCCTTTACTTCAGGGTCAAAGGAGTGCTAAAAAAGTGTACAGTAGATTTGTATGTTATTCACCAATTAAAATGTCCTGTTTTTTTACCCCCCAAGAGTCAAGCACAGGATTCAGATTTCTTTGTTCAATAACAGCTTTCTGAGCTTTACGACTCGGCATACTTTTCTTGAAACGAGAACGTTTATTTTGTTTTTCCAATTCTTCATGTTGATGTTAAATATGCGCCAGGACTGAACCTAACCGCTTATTCTCAACAATCTCTCACTGATTCAGCTGACTTAATTTATCGAAGAGGCTGTAGTTGAGCTTTCGACCATCACACATGATGGCTACAGTACTTCCGGGTATTCCAAAAACTCAAGATATTTACTGATCAGCCTCTGATTTTCTTCTGTCTTCTCTAGGAGATATACGCATTTATCATAAGTAATGGTCAGGCTATTCGTGACTCTACGGGGTTCACGTCAAGTAAAAATCTCATCCAGTTCAAGATCAGATTCGGTTAATGGCTGATGCAGGTTCTTTGAGTTTCGCGCACATTTGGCAAACTTCTCTGATTAAACTGCTCAATGAAGCAGGTTAGCCAGGCATTCGCTTCGGCAATCGAACTGATGCCTTCCCAGACGTATCTCCTTGATCAAACGGTTTTGAAGGGTTCTATCGCGTTCTACGCGACCTTTGGCCTGTGGTGAGTTGCCAAAGATAATATCAATGTTTAACTCATTCAGAATCCGGTTAAATTGCGTGATCTGGCTGTCCTGCCTGGATTTCTGCTTAACTCTGAATACCAAATGTTTGTCGCTATAAAAGTCCAGAGGTTTGCCGTATTGTTCAATGTAGGCTCGGGTTGAAAGCATGTAATCAAAGGTCGTTTCAGCCTCACAAAAGCACAGATGCAACAGCTTTCCAGCGGCATCATCGATATAAACCAGCAAGCAGCATTTTACAGCTCGACCTTCAAACCAGTCATGGTATGAGCCATCAATCTAGATCAGCTCACCGAAGCAATCACGGTTATAGCGTGGCTGGTACGGACGTTTCATGCGCTGATCTCGATCCACAGGTCATTGGGCGTCATCCAGCGCCGAACGAACCGTTTCTACCGGGATATTCGGGTCAAATATGCTGCTGAGCTTCTCATGCGCCAATTTAGGTCCAAAGCCCAGCAGATGTTCAGAAATAATGGAAAGACATTTTGATTTTAACAGGACGTCATGGCGACGATGGCCAGGTTGACCACGACTGGCATGCGCCAGACCTGAAACCCCATCTTGATTAAGCTTCTGCAATAACCGGGTAAGTTGACGGGTAGAAAGATTCAGGATTTCAGCAGCACGGACCTGGATAATACGATGATCTCAAACGTCTTACAGAACTGCAAGACTTTGAATCTCTTTATCAGACATAGTGATTAGCATCTATATTTCATATCCAGTCCATGATGATAAAAACCATCATAAACTAGACATTTTAATTGGTGAATAACAGTGTTAAAATTCTCTTGAAAACTCAAACCTGTAGTTTATTTTTTGCCCCATCCCCCCAAAGTGGGCTTTTTTTATGATTTTTCACGTTCTACGTTTATTATTTAATCAAATTTTCACGACTTTTTTCATATTAGTTAAATAATTATGGTTAATCATAGGGTCTAAAAAAACGGCTCTAAAAGCCACTTTTTCGGTGCTAACTCAACATGCCCTAGAATAAGAATATGCTTATTGTTTTGCCTAGGAGTAGTCAATTCGTCATAGTTTGACTCAGTCTCTGACCGAGGATCTGTTGCTATATTCATATTACTAGATTCATTTAGTTTACTAGTATTTTCTTGTCTTGACTGTTCTAAGGTGCCTTTAAACTCAATTCTATGAGTGAGATCTTCAATATGTTGCACTAAAGAGCTTTCTCTTTGATTTGCTAAATCTAACTGATTTTTAAGTAAAGAAATTTGATCTTTTAGAACATTTTCGATCTCTGATTGTACACGTACTGGGCACCAGTTGGATTCCCATAAACTCTTGTTAATTTAGATAGATCTATGAGTACGTGACTATCCCTACAGTTCTTTATCATGATGGATAAAATCCACCATTATTTGTGTGGGCATTCGAGCTCCGCCTGGGTGAAAAAAGCGGCTGCTTTACGTAGAGTTTCATTGGCTCTTTGCAATTCTTTATTGCCACGTTTGAGTTGTTTAATACGTTCTTGATCTGAAAGTTGCTGTACTTTGGCTGGATTCTGTTGACTCAAATGCTTCTGATGCCAGAAACGTAGTGTTTCAGAAGTACAGCCAATCTTGGGAGCAATTGCTGTGATTGCAGCCCAAGTAGAAGTATAATCTTTTTCAGATTCAATAGACCTCTTGCAAAAATCATTTTTTAATCAATTCCATGTTGTAAATTGCAGTAATCAAATTAAGGCGTAAACCCATCCGTTTACGCCGATTGCGATAACGCTCAGCAAGAATTCTAAAGGTCTTTAATTTGCCATTTACGTGCTCAATTCGGATACGTCGTTTTCCAATTTCACGATTGATTTGCTTATGTAACAGCGTCAATGGCTTATTTTTGCTTGATCTAAAGGGAATAAGGCCGTTCACTCCCAGTCGATTCAAACCTTGATAGCCTTTATCTACAAGCAATAATGCCTTGTATTTTTGTTTTTTACGCTGTTTTTTAAATAACTCAAA
The DNA here is from genome assembly GCF_000804305.1 of Acinetobacter sp. YZS-X1-1. Classification (NCBI taxonomy): domain Bacteria; kingdom Pseudomonadati; phylum Pseudomonadota; class Gammaproteobacteria; order Moraxellales; family Moraxellaceae; genus Acinetobacter; species Acinetobacter sp. YZS-X1-1. The sequence goes on from NZ_JWHB01000024.1 coordinate 36,190, forward strand.
ATCATGCACGCTGCCATGTGCAATGGCTGTTGATATAATTTGGCCAGTCTCGTAGTGAATCGTCAGCTGGGCTTTGATCGTATGACGTTTTTTCTTGCCGCTATAGTACTTTTTCTATTTTTTTTTGGACGTTCTATCGTCATTTCAGTGGCATCAATCACGATAACTCCCCAATCTGCACCTTCGCCTTGTGGTAACTTTTTAGGTAAATAAAATTTATCGGACTTTATTAAAAGGTTTTCAATCTTTTGAATAATGCGTGAAGCGCTTGATTCATGGATACCATAGGTCATCGCAATATAGAAGAGTATGCGATATTCGCGCCAATAGCTTAAGGTCATCAACAGCTGATCTTCAAGCGAAAGTATTGAGGGTCTTCCTCGTCGACTATCACTTTGAGCGGCTCTCAATACTTCAAGCATTTCTGCAAAAGTTGAGGGTTGTATTCCGACAAGTCGTTTAAACTGCTGGCTTGGCAGTATTTTTACTTTTGAGTAGTTCATGCAACAATGCTAACCAAATACGGCTTATTGATCGGTACGAAAAACGACTACCAGGTTAGTCATTTTTTGATTTATGCAAGAGATCTAATCAATAATTGAACCGTTCTACCTCTAATTTCAGGGGTATATTTTGGTTTTGTCATCGGGACACTAGGCTTCGCTACATCTTGCGAAACAATACTTTATCTCATCTCAAGAAAGTTGGTCTCCGACAAACCCGGTAAGGTTCAGACAGACTTCACTCTGAGGCTGACTATAATAATAGATGATATTTGTCTAGGAGAGTGATGGCAGTCAACAGGCACTTTTTATGTTCATTCCTATGCAAGATTGTAAGCTGAAATCTACAACTTGGAGTTGATTAAAAACTGATCTATGACGGAATTAGGTCGACCACTTACCCACGTTACGTCTTAAATTTGGCTCAATTAAGGGGCGCTTTGCCTTTCAAATCTTTGTGCAATAAAACCGATGCTTACTAATAACCTTACTGATAAATACAATTTAATATTAAACAATGGCTTATATTTTTTGATGTCTTAGGATTAGATTTGAAATTAAAATATGTCTGAGTTTTTGTAGTTCTCAGATTATTTTAAGTCATTTTTAAGATTCAAATTTTAGGCTAAAGCATATTAAAGTCTTCGAACTTAAAAAATGCTTAAACTGACTTCTTTTCCAAGCTTTCTTCAAATCAAACCAATTCGTTTAGCAAGATTTAATCTGATGCTCGCTATTTGGTTGGGATTAGTTTTGAATTTTTCTTTTTATCAAAAAATTCATCAACTGACGCCCCATAGCAATTTCAAAGCATGGGCATTATTAGCTACGACAGTCTTGGTTGTTATTGGCTTTTATTATCTGGTATTACAATGGCTTATCTGGAAGTGGAATGCCAAAATACTAGCCAGTATTCTGATCATTCTGGGTGGCTTTAGTGCTTATTTTGTTAATAGTCTAGGTATAGTCATTACCCCAGACCAGATCCAGAATATGTTACAAACTGATGTTCGTGAAATTCGGGATCTTTGGTCAATACGATTAATTATCTGGACATTGGTATTTGTCATTTTCCCACTCTTTATCGTGTGGATACTTAAAATTCAGCCTGTATCATTGGGGCGTCAATTGTTGCATAAAAGTTTGAGCAGTGTACTTTCACTCGGATTAATACTCAGCTTATTATTCTGTTTTTATGTCGATTATGCTGCCATCTTTCGTGAGCATCGTGACCTGAAAGGGATGATCTCCCCACAAAACAGTATTGCATCTACATTATCCTATTATAAGAAAAAAGCCCCTAAAGCAAATTTGCCATTGGTGACCTTTGGTGAAGATGCACATCTACTTCAGCAGACTCAAATGCAAAGCAAACCTAAATTGATGGTGCTGGTAGTAGGGGAAACTGCACGTGCTGAGAGCTTTGCTCTAAATGGCTATGCACGTAATACAAATCCTGAACTGAGCAAACTGCAGGTGATAAATTTTAATCAAGTCAGTTCTTGCGGAACTGCCACAGCTGTTTCAGTACCTTGTATGTTTTCAGGGATGACACGTCAAAACTATGATGAACAGTTGGCTAGCCATCGTGAAGGATTACTAGATATTGCTCAGCGTGCTGGTTATCAAGTGACTTGGATTGATAATAATTCTGGCTGTAAAGGTGCCTGTAACCGGATTCAAAATTATCAAATTCCCATTCAACTGAAACAAAAGTGGTGTGATGCTGAAGGTGAATGTTTTGACGAAATATTGGTAGATAGTCTGAAAGATTATTTGTCACATCTCGATAAAAATAATCAAAAACCACAGTTGATCGTTCTGCACCAAATGGGCAGCCACGGTCCGGCTTATTTCAAACGCTCCAAATCACCATACCAACCTTTCCAACCAACCTGTAATACCAATGCCATTCAGGGCTGTAGCGCCGATGAGCTAAAAAATAGCTATGATAATTCTATTGTCTATACAGATTATGTCCTTGCTCAGATGATCAAAACGTTGCAGGATCAAAAACAATATCAAACTGGTTTCTGGTATCTGTCTGATCATGGTGAATCTACCGGAGAACATGGTCTATATCTGCACGGTGCCCCTTATAGCATAGCACCAACGCAACAGACCCATGTTCCAATGTTGATGTGGTTTTCAGAGTATTGGCAACAGTACAATACCCAGCAGGTCAACTGTCTCAAAGCACAAACCGGTAAGATGCACAGTCAGGATAATCTGTTCCCGAGTTTATTGAGTTTGCTGGGTATAAAAACGCAAGTGATTGAAGCTAAAAATGATATGCTTGCACAATGCTCATCATCATTAAAGAACAGAGCTTGAGATGCATAAAATATTGATTATTGAAGATGACTTCATGATTGCCGAGTCAACTAAAACATTGCTCAAGCTCCATCAATTTGATGTGCACTGGGTCAACAATGGTATTGATGGCTTAAAACAGCTACAACAGCAAAATTATAATATTGTCCTACTAGATCTGGGTTTGCCAATGATGGATGGTATGCTGGTACTTAAAAATATCCGTCAAAAGTTCCCAAGTTTACCTGTCCTGATTATTTCTGCTCGAGATCAGCTACAAAACCGGGTAGATGGACTGAATAATGGGGCAGATGATTACTTAATTAAACCTTATGAATTTGACGAGCTACTGGCACGTATTCACGCTTTAATGCGTCGAAGTGGAAGTATAAATATTGAGAAAGATACTAATAAGAAGTTATTACACAGTGGTTTGGAATTGGATATTGAGCAACACATCGCATTATTTAACGGACAGGCTATCGAATTATCTAATCGAGAATGGTCTATTCTCACCGCACTATTAACGTATCCAAACAAAATTTTTTCTAAAAATGATTTAGAAGACAAACTTTATGATTTCGATAGTGATGTAAGTAGTAATACTGTGGAAGTCTATATTCATCATCTGCGGGCCAAATTAGGGAAAGACTTTATCCGGACGATTCGTGGACTAGGATATCGCTTAGGGTAAAGCATGATGAAAAAACGCTATTCCTTGCAAAAACGTCTAATTATTTATATTTCATTGTTTAGCGTAGTATTAGGCTGTGTACTAATCTCTGCGGCATACCGGATTGCACTTGAAGAAATTAATGAAGTCTTGGACAAACAGATGCAAAGTCTCGCAGAGCGCATTGCAGAAAATCATCCTGAACCGCTACAAAGCGAGATTGATTTAGGAAAACAGTATAGTGAAGAAGATTTATTTGTAGATATTTGGTCTTATACAGATACTACATTACATCCACAGGATGTTTTGGTTGCATCGGTCAAGAAAGCAGGATTCTATACACATCAAACCCCATACGGAACCTGGCTAACTTATATCATTCCTGGAGACCAATTACAGATCCAAGTAAGCCAGCAAAAAAATGTCCGGCAAGATCTAGCATTGGAGCTCGCAGTGAATATGCTTCTCCCTTATGTACTATTTCTTCCTTTTGCTATATTCGGTTTAAGCTGGGTAATTCGGAGAAATTTTCAGCCTCTTATTGATTTTAAAACAGAATTGGCCAGCCGTAAGGCTCAAGAATTAAAACCAATTGAAATGAAAGAATATCCTTTGGAGCTAGAACCGACCATTCAGGAAATGAATTACCTGTTTGGCCGTATTTCCTTAGCCCAACAAGAGCAGCGTCAATTTGTAGCAGACTCTGCACATGAACTACGTACACCACTGACAGCTTTAAATTTACAGTTACAGATCTTATTACAGCAATTTCCACAAAGTGATGCCTTGCACAACTTGAGTCTGGGCATCTTAAGGATGCAACATCTGGTAAATCAACTGTTAAGTTTGGCTAAACAGGATGTCACAGAAGGTTTAACTGAGCCTGTACAATCCCTGTCTCTGAATCAAATGACAGTCGCCTGCATTGAGCAGTTGATCCAGCTGGCACTACAAAAAGAAATTGATTTAGGAGTAGAACAACAGCAAGAATTGTTGATTCAGGGCCAGGCCTCAGCCCTACACTCGATTATTTATAACCTGATTGATAATGCAATTAAATACAGCCCAGAGCATGGCGTGATCAATGTATCGATATTGCAGCAAGGTCAACAGGCGATTCTACAGATAGAAGATAGTGGAGCAGGGATTGATCCAGCGCAATTTAACCAAATTCGTCAGAGATTCTATCGGGTTCATAACCATGCTGAAATTGGTAGTGGTTTAGGTCTATCAATTGTGGATAAAGCAACTGAACGTTTGGGCGGTACTTTAGAATTTTCAAAAAGTAGCAGCTTAGGTGGTCTGTGTGTACAAGTGAAATTTGCCTTGGTCGAAGCCTAAATAGATAGACTTTTGTCTTTTAGGTATTAAGGCTGTTTGATGCTAGCGAGCAAGGAAGCGTTTTTTTCAACTGGCATTTTGTGGCTAAATAAAACATAACCAATGATATTAATGCACCAAATCACCCAGCCAGTCCACAGGTTGTGACTCAGGAAATGTGCCCCTCGCATCATTTGTGCCCAGCCCATAGCGAAGCCTAAGATCGCTGCAGCGATTAGAAAAAAATAAGCCCGCTGACGGTTTACAGTGCGATAAACAAAATAGCCTGTCATTAATGCAAAACCACTAGATGCATGTCCACCAGGAAAACAATGTCCAGCGGTAGCACTGAAATCCCATAAAAACCCATTAGATGTAGGTGTTACCATATCCCAAGGACAGGCATGAACTGACTGGGATTTGATAATTCCGATTATCCCAGTTGTAAGCACTACCATTATAAAGAAATAACCTAATTCCCAACGCCTCTTATGCCAAGATTGCCATTTTAGTGCGACCATCCAACCAATGAATAGCACTATATAAACTAGAATTAACAGATCTTTGATATAACGATGATTTAACTCTGCCAGTGCCCAATCTTGCCGGAGGGGAAATTGTCCCTGACCATCGATAAATGGATAGATTAGTTTTAAATCAATGACTCCACCCACATCAAAAAAATTCCAGAGAAGCAAAAAACTGAAACTCAGTAGCAATATTTGATTCAGTAAAAAACGAGATCGTTCGGACGACATTTTAAATATTCCATTCTTGTCGTTGTAGCAGAAATAAGATCAAAACGAATGACCGATTAAAATGATGCCCCAAGTTACGGTAATTAAAATGAGTGCGACAAACTGGGCGGCACTGCCCATATCCTTAGCATTTTTGGATAACTCATGCTGTTCTATGGAAATACGATCCACTACTGCCTCAATTGCTGAGTTAATCAGTTCAACAATCAGTGCTAGCAGGCACACAGCCACCATGAGTGCTTGCTCAGCTAGACTCTGTGATATCCAAAAACTAAGAGGAATCAAAATCAGGTTAATCAGCACGATCTGCCGAAAGGCTGCTTCAGTTCGGAAGGCTGTTTTAAGGCCGGTCGCGGAATAACGAGCAGCATTGAAAATACGTTGTGTTCCGGAAGTACCTTTGTAGAGTGAACGATCGGGGGACATAGAAGTGATTCAGTTAAGACGAGATTTGATTAATTTAAATTTTTAACCTTAAAACTCCCTTAAAAATGGATGTTTATTTGATTGTTTTGGCGCAAAAAATGGCTTAACCCACTTCAATAGTTTTTAATTTCTTGAAATGCTCTAAGGTATCCCTCATTACACATCTTCTTAAAAATCATCAAAAGTAGTAACTAATATCATGATTAGACTTCTTGCGTTAGTCAAAATTTAAACAGCCCAAAGCTACATTTTATAAGGTTTTAGCCAATTCAAAAATTAGGTAAAATGATACTTTCGCAAGAGGTATATTGTTCAAGGAGTAGGTCAGCTATTTGGTTAAGGTACTCGAGTATTTTTGTCATTCAGAATCGACTCATTAATCCTTTGTTTTTTTCTGTCATTTTCTATCTTAATGGCTAAAGCTAATATAATTATTATTATGATAAGAATGCTTATTTTGCCCTTCATTTGTATACTTCTATTAGAAATAACTTAATAAATATTAGCATCTCAGCTCGAGATCTTAAAGTAGGATTCAAACCATATTTTAAAATAGAGTCACTTTGCACTTAATGTAATACAATTCTTGAAAAATTCTAATAATTAAAAATTTAATCAAACGAGTGATTTGAAAGTCAAAAGATTTAAAAATTCTAAAGCATAGACTTGAATAATGCGATGATCTCGAACGTCTTGCAGAACTGCAAGACGTTGAATTTCTTTGTCAGACATAGTGATCAGCATCTATATTTCATATCCAGTCCATGATGTTTAAACCACCATAAACTAGACATTTTTATTGGTGAGAATATAGACACTTTAAATGGGTTCTAACAAACTCTGGAGCTTTCGTATAAGGTGTATTATGTTAATTTTAGAAAATCTAAGAAATTAATATTATTTTAAACTAAAATAATTTAAAAGATACTCCCTAACAAAAGAGATATTCGGTTTCGGTACACCTCTGTTCCAAACTAAATAGAGCTGGTTCTCTGGTGCTTCAATTTTATTGTTGATTGCTATCAACTTTCCCGTTCTAAGTTCTTCTTCACAATGATAATCAGGTAGCACCGACCAACCATGTCCAGCTATTAAAAGTTGTTTAATAGCTCTTAAGTCAGGAACAATGCATGATGCAATCATATTAATTTTAGTTTTAAATAAGGCTGACCAAACTGTTCTTATTAAAGGTAAATCTTCATCATAAGAAATTAATGGTATCTGTGTTAAAACATCCTTATTAGGCTTCTTACCAATTTTATTACTCAGGTTTGGAGCATGCACCAATAAGAATTTTTCAGTAATTAATGGTAAAAATTCGAACTTTTCTTCATTAGGCTTAGATGCTGTAACTGCTAAATCGATTAGCTTATCTTCTAGAAGCTCATATATTCTATTTTTATTACCTGTTTGACAACGGATATTGAAACCTTTCTCCATCAACGAAATAAAAGGTGATGTTAAGCAGTAATATATAAAATCTGCTGGAGCAGCTAGAAATATTATCCCACCAGACACGTCACCTAATTTAAAGGAAGATAGCTTTAGTTCAAGTGCATCAACATTAGATGCTATTGACCGGGCTAATTCATCAGCGGCAATAGTAGGTTCAACACCACGTGGCTTACGTATAAAAAGCTTATTGCCAATAAAAGCTTCTAAAGACTGAATATGTAGTGAAGCAGCGGGTTGAGTTATTGATAAATTCTCTGCTGCTTTTGAAAAAGATTTTGATCTATATACTTCTAGAAAGGTCCTTAAATGGGTAAGACGGCTCATAAGTTTGATCATTCAGATATTTCTTTAATATTGATTTTAAGTTATCGAAAATAAGAAAAGTAGAAAAAAATCGATAGATTTTTTCTACTTCATAACTTAATTTTTTTTAATTTGAACCATTAAAATTACGAGGCCAATAATAGCTAAACAAGCGCCTGTAATGCCTGTATAGATCAAACCGACATGGCTGATAGTCAAGGCACCTAGTGTTGATCCCAGTGCAATTGCAAAGTTAAAACCAGCAATATTCAGACCTGATGCAATACTATCTGAATTAGGTGCATGTTTTTTTGCAATCTCCATTAATCTAGCTTGCAGAGTAGGCACTGAACCAAAAGTAAATAGGCCAAGTAAGGATACAAGAATAAGCATCATCACTGCAGAATGTATAAATAACCACATACTTAAGGTACTAAGGGCAATACCCACAATAATTACAATATTGGCTTTATTTGTACCAACTGCATCTGTAATTTTTCCACCTAGCATATTACCAATTGCAGCAAATATACCAAATAAGAGAGTGTATACAGGTATTGAAGTTACATTAACTTCTGTCACTTCAATAAGCATTGAAGCAATATAGGTATAAGCAACAAAAGATCCAGAGAAAGCAAATACCGTTACTAAGGCTCCATATATTAATTTGGAATTTAATAAACTTAGAAGCCCTTGTTTAATACTATATTTCTGGTCTAAATCAGTAATTAAAGGATCTTTCATACCAATAAATAATCCTAAAAACCCGAAAGCACCAAATATTGCAATCAATAACAATGCTAAATGCCAATCAATAATACTGCCTAGATAAGTACTAAAAGGAACTCCTATAGCCATTGCGATGGTGAACCCTCCAAATACAATGGCTACTGCACGACCTTCACGTCCATGACCTGCTAGTTTAGCTGCTGTACTTGCAGCAACAGCTAAGAATAAACCATGTCCCATTCCTGCAATAAATCGGGCAATAATCATTAAGGTTAAGTTAGTTGTTAGAGCGGTAATTAAACTACCTAGAGTAAAAATAACGGTGGTCATTAACATGACTTTCTTTCGTGACCAACCATTTGTTAAGAGAGTTACTATAGGTGCTGAGAATGTAGCTCCTAGTGCATAAGCAGTAACAAGTGAACCGATTTTTTCAACATTAACTCCTAAACTTTTTGCCATCACATCTGTGATACCAATTGGTACAAACTCCGCTAGACCTAAAGCAAAAGCCGTTATTGTAAAGATGTAGATAATGAATGGCATTTTTAAACTCATATTTAAATATATGAGAAGTTTAATTTCTATAAATATATAAAAAAATTATAATATTTATATTAAATATAAAAAAAATTATACCTATTAATAAGAGCTATATCGGCTATTTAACATAATGGGCGTTATACGAAATTTTCAAAAAAATACAGTAAAAATGGGAGCTTAAGGCTCCCATTCTTGACTTCGCATAAGGTGTATTATGTTAATTTTAGGAAAACTAAATACTCTTTTGATTCATACTTCTTTAAAAACTTTTTTTCTAAGCCATAGCGAAACCGTGACTAAGGCAATCAATACAGGCACTTCAACAAGCGGTCCAATCACTGTTGTGAAAGCTACAGGTGAAGCTAATCCAAAAGTGGCAATCGCCACAGCCAGTGCTAATTCAAAATTGTTGCCTGCCGCTGTAAAGGAAATAGCAGTCGTTTTAGGGTAATCGTTACCCATCCACTTACTCATAAAGAAGCTGATGAAGAACATTGCAACAAAATAGATCGATAAAGGAATAGCGATTCTAAGCACGTCTAGAGGAAGGCTAATCACTTCATTACCTTTAAGACTGAACATGGCTACAATCGTGAATAAAAGCGCAATAAGGCTGATTGGGCTAATCTTTGGAATAAACTTAGTTTGATACCAATCCAAACCTTTCTGTTTGACTAAAATCAGCCGGGTTAAAAAACCAAGTAAGAATGGAATACCTAGATAAACCAGAACAGCATGGGTAATGGTCCAAAAACTTACATCAATGATTTGTGCTTCTACCCCAAAGAATGGCGGTAAGAAGGTCAAGAACAACCAAGCATAAGTACTAAAGAACAAGATCTGGAAGATACTGTTAAACGCAACCAAGGCAGCAACATATTGATTATCCCCACATGCCAGACCATTCCAGACGAGGACCATCGCAATACATCGAGCTAAGCCTATGAGAATTAGGCCAGTCATATATTCAGGATAGGTGTGCAGAAAAATGATTGCCAAAGCAAACATTAGACAAGGTGCAATGATCCAGTTTTGAACAAGAGATAATGTAAGGGTTCGCTTGTCCTCAAAGACTTTAGGCAAGGTTGCATAGTCAACTTTGGCAAGTGGGGGATACATCATCAAAATAAGCCCTATTGCGATAGGGATATTCACTGAATTAATGCTTAATTGATCTAATACAACAGATGTTTGAGGGAAAAACACCCCAATACCTACGCCTAATGCCATGGCAATGAAAATCCATAGAGTTAGGTTTCGATCTAAGAATGAGAGCTTTGATGCGGACATTGAATTACTCGCATTGCATAGAGATAGATAAGTTGCTCGCAGGTTTATTCAGTACTTCATCATTTAAAACATTGAGAACTGCATTTACCCATTCTGGTAAATCAGGATTTAATCGGTAGTACACCCATTGTCCTTTGCGCTCATCTAGCAAAATTGAAAGGTTACGGAGTAAAGCCAAATGACGAGAAATTTTAGGTTGGCTCAGTTGTAATATCTCTGTGATTTCACAAACACATACATTTTGTCTTTTTAAAATAATTTTTAAAATATCTAGACGTGTCGGGTCAGATAGGCATTTAAAGAAATCTGCTTGATCCATAATCTATACTCTTATATATGCTATTGCGAATATACGTATATCCATATATAAATGCAATATTATAAAGTCCTGAGTAAGTCCAATGTCATCAAAAGTTAAGATCTATCATAATCCAGCGTGCGGAACATCAAGAAATACACTGGCGCTAATTCGAAATACCGGAGAAGAACCCGAAATTATTGAGTATCTTCTCAACCCTCCAAGTAAAAGTGAACTCATTAATTTAATTGAGAAATCAGGTCTCTCTGTACGTAAAGCTATTCGCAAAAACGTGGAACATTTTGAAGCTCACAACTTGGATCAGCAGCACTGGACAGATGAACAGCTCATTAATTTTATGCTTGAGTATCCAATTTTAATTAACCGTCCATTTGTTGTGACTGAACTGGGCGTAAAACTATGTAGACCATCTGAACTCGTTTTAGATATTTTGTCTGCGCCTCAATTAGGAGCTTTTATCAAAGAAGATGGTGAAATAATCATCGATAAAAATGGTAAGCGGATTAAATAAATCCGCCTCATTTAACATAATGGGAGGGGGAGATTAAGCTAAAATTAGGGTTTTAATTTAGAGAGGCTTTGTTGCACAAACCTATCTCTAAAGGCTTATTCCCTAATATAATTTTCGAATGAATAAGCCTACACCTAAAATCTACCGTACAACCAATTGGTCCACATATAACCAAGCTCTCATTAATCGTGGGAATATTGCCATTTGGTTTGATCCAAAAACACAATGGTATGCTCAACCCAAAAGCAAACATGGTCGAAATCAAACTTATTCCGATACTGCCATCCAATGCTGCTTAATGATTAAATCCATATTTCGTCTTTCTCTACGCATGGTCACTGGCTTTGTGCAAAGCCTCATTAAGCTTTGTGGTTTAGATTGGACAGCACCAGATTATTCCGCCATTTGCAGAAGACAAAGGTATATTGATATTTCGATTTGTTATCAAAAAAGTAGTGATGGACTGCATCTACTCGTAGACTCCACTGGCTTGAAATTTTTAGGTGAAGGCGAATGGAAACGCAAGAAACATCAGCCTGAATATCGTCGACAATGGCGTAAACTACATATTGGTATAGATGCGAAAACCCTACAAATACTAGCAGTTCAGCTCACAGCGAATAATGTGAGTGATTCACAAGTCCTTGGGGATTTACTTGATCAAATTCCACAAGATGAGCAGATTGACTCTGTTTATACCGATGGTGCTTATGACACAAAACAATGCCGTCAGGTCATTGCAGATCGGCAAGCGCATGCTGTGATTCCGCCAAGAAAAAATGCGAAACCTTGGAAAGATACAAAGATCAGCTCGTTAGAGCGAAATGAATTACTTCGAACAGTTAAACGTTTAGGCAGGACACTATGGAAAAAATGGTCAGGCTATCATCGGCGAAGTTTGGTCGAAACTAAGATGCATTGCATCAAATTATTGGGGGATAAACTCAGTTCGAGAAACTTCCAAAGCCAAGTCAATGAGATGCATGCACGTGTAGCAGTATTAAATAAATTCACAGAGTTAGGCCGACCTCACACCCAAGTTGCCACTTAAATTTGAGTAGATATGGGAAATCTTAATTTTTAAATCTTTGTGCAACAAAGCCACTAGATACTATAATTGGTTGCTCATGGAGAGTAGTATTTTTCGGATGGATTTTTATATATGCCAAATTTTGTGATTGATAAGATTGAACGAAAAGCCGCATTAGACGTGTTAAAAAAATTTACAGTTAGAAAACTTGGATATTCCCTAAGACGAGCAGATATTTTTTTCCTTCAGCATAAGGATGAATATATGACGGCTCACTTTAATATAGGTTTAGATGATTTGTATCTTCGATTTGGAGATTGTCGACATGCAGCTCCAGATCACAAATCTATTGTTGTTGCGAGAATTGGGTTTCGTCAGACAAAAAGGGGGCATGGTACTGAATTGCTGAAAGTACTTTGTATGTTTGGCCAAAGATTTGGTTATGAATTTTTGCAAGTAGAATGCCCTAATCCTGATTGTCAGGCGTTCATGAGAAAATTAGGGTTTAAAGATACTCATATTCTACCTATTGGCGAATTGAGAAATTCTATTCAAGAATATGAGCTGTTGAGACAGACCGAAGCTAATTGCGTATAAGAGATTTTATGTTAAATATATAGTTATTAGAACAAATAAATATGAATATAGCTTTAAGTATTATCTAAAAGTATACTAAACTTAAAAGCTATACTTAATTAATTGTAAGTGAATGAAATTATTTTTATTTATTAAAAAAAAACTTGATTTAACTCTTAGAAACCTAATACTTTTTTTAGCAGTATTTTCTGTATCTACCCTTTTTATTATTTCTTTAGTTGTTAGTTATCAAATAGTAAAAAATCAACTTATCAATAATTCATTATCATTAAACTCTGAATATGCAAATAAAATTGCAACAAGTACTGATAATCATTTTAAAAATATATTAACCCAACTCGATTATAGTGCAAAAGTATTAGGAAAAGATTTTGATGATGAAAGCACTAGAGAATCAGAAGTACAGAGATTAAATATGCAATCTAATTACTACAATAGCGTAGTAATTAGCGATCCTCAGGGTAGGTTGATCAACTATTCACCTAATATTTTAAACATTGATAAAAACAAAGTACAAAGCACATTAGGAATTAATAACTCAATAAAAAATAAAAAGCCTTATATCTCTACACCTTATCTTTCTATTAGAAAGAATATGATTATTTTTATTTCTCAGCCGATTTATGATAGTAAAAAAAACTATAAGGGATTTATTGGATCTACTATTTATTTAAAGGAAAAAAATATTATTAATCAGATGTTAACTACATCTGAAAGCTATAAAAAAAGCTATATGTATGTCATTGATGGAAATGGTCAGATAATTTTTCATCCTGATCATAAAAGAGTTGGGGATATAGTAAAAAATAACAATGGTTTAGAATATATAAAAAAGCAAAAAGTTGGAAAAATTCGCCTGATCAATAGTAGAGGGATAGATAATCTTGCTGGATTTTCACATATAAAAACTACAGATTGGATAATTGTCTCGCAACAACCTACTATGGAATTATTAAAGCAAGCTACTTCAATTATTTATAAAGTTTCTGCTGGAATCTTTATATTCTATTTAATTATCTTTTATATCGTATGGAAATGTTCTTTTTTCATAGCATCACCTCTGCATAAATTAGCGAATATTGCTGGTTCGCTTCATCTACCAGAAGTACGGGGTGAAATTAAAACTATTTATCCATGGTATTACGAAATAGTTAAATTAAAACACGCTCTTTTACTAAGTGTTAAAAACTTTTCAATAAAAATCAATGAAATGGATCACTATGTTAACACTGACCCTCTTACTGGTCTAATGAATCGTAGGGGAATGAACTTTTTTATAACCAATCAAATGAATGAAAAAAATAATTTATCTATTTTACTAATAGATATAGATTTTTTTAAAAGAATAAATGACACATATGGACATGATCAAGGTGATTCGGTTCTAAAGTATCTTGCAAAAACTATGCAAAAAAGTTTTCGTAAAAATGACGTCTGTTGTCGTTATGGTGGGGAGGAATTTATTGTTGTGATACCTAATACTAGCCAACAAGATGTTTATGAAAGTGCTGAGCGATTTAGAAAAGAACTAGCAACACAGACCATCCCAAATGTAGGGTCTATTACAGTTTCTATAGGGATAGCTTCTTGGCCTGAAAGTTCTGAGGATATTTCAGAAGTTTTTAAAATTGCAGATAAATATCTTTATGAAGCTAAGAACAGTGGAAGGAACTGTGTAAAGTTCTAATCAATAGTTAAAAAAAATTTATACATATGAATAGGCTGGACTACTACCATTAATCGTAGATTATATCGTCTACCCTATTCGGTGTATAAAAGTATCATTATTAGAATCGTAATATCCACTCACCCAATCCTGTGCTTGACTTGGAAATGTCTGTATAGGATATTTCTACTTGGTTTTAAGGTAGGACATTTCTACTTAGGAATAACACAAAAATGGGAGTTAAAGGCTCCCATTTTCACTGTTTTTTTGAAAATTTCGTGTAAGTACCATTATGTTAAATAAGGGCCACGATTTCAAAAAATCACAGTATCATCTATTAGTAAAAGCTAGTTTGACGGCAAATAATATAAAAATTGATCCCGTAATTTGATCAATTTTTTTCAATGCTCCATTTCGATGAAGAAACTTGGAAATAGATTGCATTGAAGTAATAAGAATGACTGACCATAAAATGCCTAAACTAACATGCACACTTACCAAACTTAAAAGCCATAAGGTAGAATTTCCACTACTAGGTACAAATTGTGGTAGGAAGGAAATATAAAAGATCCCCACTTTAGGATTCAAAATATTAGTAAGAAATCCTTTTAAGAACCAGTTTTCATTTCTCATTTTAGTAGTTTTTATCTCAAAGCTTTTTCTTGGCTTGAATAGTAAACCTAAACCTAGCCATACCAAATAGATAGCCCCGACCCATTTCATTAAGTTAAAGGCTAATTCGGAGGCTGATAAGATAACTCCCACACCCAAAGCAATTAAGATGCCCTATACTAGACATCCGGAGGCTATACCTAATCCAGCATGAAATGCTTTACATTTATTCTCCACTGTAGCAGTTCTTATTATTAGGGCTGTATCCAATCCGGGAGTTACAGTTAACAAGATAATCGCTATAAAAAATGGAATTAGAAGCTCAAGCATACTGTCTCTATCAAACTAGAAAAGTACCAATTATAAATTAAATAATTTAAGGCCAATCAGAAAAAAAATTGAAGTTCAGCTAAAGTTAACATAATACACGTTATGCGAAGTCAAAAATGAGAGTTTAAGCTCCCATTTTTATTGATGATTTTTCAGAAATTAGAGCCTAGATTTTTGTCTAGACTTCTTCAAATTTCACATAACGGCCATTATGTTAAATGGACTACAAATTAACACTAAGATATTCTTATTTTTTAATTTTGATGTGAATTTTAAATGCGTGAAGATATTGAGATTCTACTAAGTTTTTCAAACATGGTTGATAGAGTCACGAATGGTGATGTAATACGACAGAATAAAGAAGAAATTATCACTAATTTTTTAAAATCATATTATGCAGACATGTATGAAGTTGAAAAACTACATATTGGTGATAAATATGAAAATGCAGATATGAATTATTTAATTGATTTAAAAAGAAAAATTTTTGAAAAATATTGGCATAATCATGAAGAATATTATCAACCATGTTCTGGTGGAAACAGTGCAAATTTTGATTGGGTAAAAGTCTCTAATATAAAATTGTATGAAAAAGGAGATGACTTTCAACAACTATATTTAATTTCAATTACATACAAAGGTATTTTTGAAGATATCAAGCTATATATAATCGAATATAAAGATGGAAGGCTAGGTATTCAACAAGAGTTTTTTGAAGTTATTTAAGATTAAATATTTAAACGAAATATATGAACTTAATTTCAGCAATTTTATTAAAGCAACACCCTATTAGTGGATGTATTCAAGATGGAAGAGGGAATCCTAAACCGTTTCCAATTCTTGCTATTGATGGGATTCCATTAAATGTATGGATAGATAAAAACACCAATATCATTGAAGAGACAAATACTCTTGTTCCAGCACAAGGATGGTTATATGACTTTGAAAACAATCTGTCTTTAAGTGATGCCTGGAAAATTCTAAAACCTGAAGTTTCTGAATATGGTGCTGTCTCGACAGTCGTACCAATTTTAATTTGTCCTGATGATTTAGACCTTGTGTGTAGCGTAATTATGGTTGAACAAGTTATTACAGAAACAGAGGTCACATGGATTAGATTTGGACGAAGCTGGAATCATATACACGATCTAGTTACATCAGTAATTTGGGAGAAGCCCTTTGCATCTCCTGTCTTAACATTCAAATTGAGTAATTTTGAAGAAGCATACAATAATTTAAAGAACTTAGATGAAGTCTGGAATGGGGTTATTTAACATAATGGGCGTTATGCTAACTTTAAGGAAGCCTAGACAAAAATCTAGATTCCATTTTCTGAAAAGCTCTAGATAAATTAAGGATATATCTCAATTTTTTTGATTTCGTATAAGGTGTATTATGTTCATTTTAGAAATAATTAAAAGTTTGGAAATACTAGTGAAATGCAACTTATAGAAATGGAGCCTTATTTTTGGGAACTATATGAGGATAGCGAAAATATATATCTCAATGTTCTTATAAATATGAGTGCAATTTCTTGGGAGAAAACTATCTGCCTAGATAAACAAACGATTCAGCAATATCAGACTCAAGGAAAAGGTTTTATTGATGACTTAGCTAAAAGAATTGAAAGCAGCCAATTTAGAAAAGATTATGAAAGATTTTATTCATTTCCAGATGCCTCTGCAGAACAAAAAGAGGGAATGCTTCTAGCATTTAATGAATATAGGGCTAAGCAAAATTAAAGCCATTTAACATAATGGAGCTTATACGAAATTTAAAAAAAGCCCATGTCTAAGGCATGGGGTTCGTATAATCTGTATTATGTTAATTTTAGTTTTTCTTCACTTTAAAATGAATGTCTAAATACACTAGAGAATGGTTCTATGAATATGAAAACTGAACCTTGGATTGAGGATAGTGATCCCTTAAAGCCCTATTATGGGAAATTAAGTAATCAGGAATATACCGATATTTCTAATATATTTACTTTATGGATTAATCATAATAATTATATCAATCCTTCAGTAATTTCTAAAAATAAAAAATTAAATTTATTAGATTATTCAAATAAATACAACGAAAAATGTAATCAAGACTTATACGAACTGCTATGTGAGAGCCTAAAGCAAACAGATGGATATCTCTATTGGCTACCTATAAACAATGCAAAAAATGAAAATACCTTTGCCGGATATTCTCCAGTAATGATTGCTAAGACTCCAATAGAAGCCAAGTATTTAGATTATGCTTCTCGCTCTTTTCTGCAAATGCAAAATGGTGGATATGCAATTATTGAAAGCAACCTAAATTTTATAGCCCTGGTTGTTGATGGCTACTATATGCAGGTGGCATTACATTCAAACTTTATGAATGAGCAATTTCAAGAATATCTCGATAGTTGGAACGAAATCGAAAAAAAGCTTGATGAAACTACAGCACAATGCCTTTCACAAGCTTATTTCATACAGTAGAAATTAGAGAGGAATGAAGTATGTAAGGTACCTCATTTAATATAATGGCAGTTCTACGAAATACACTTGTATATTAATATAAATATCAATAACTTAAAATTTTAGTCATGACCAAGAAAAGGCAAAAAATTGGCTTTTGTAATAAGTTGGTGAGTTTTTAAGCGAATCTGTAACATTTTGCCAGTAAAATTGGCTAAAAAACGATCAATTTGGCGATCGGTGCCCATTTCATGCGGATCCAGGTTCCAAAACTATCCCCAATTGCTGGGGATAAAATTTAGGCTATTTTGTACGCCTGGGCTTACGTGAATTCCGGCCCTTTGCGGCTATCCAGGATACTGGAACTTTCCTATGATGAACTCATCAGGAACAGGAAGTTCCATAACACAAAACAAGAATTATAAGTTATTGCACAGGAACCAGAGGGTAATAACAGCACATCAAGCAAAAGTAAAAAACCCTGACAGGATGTCAGGGTTTTTTATTATCTAATTTTTTAAATCAAGGTTGGATGAGCATCCAGAATGCGGATCAGCGTTGCTGCTGGGCCGAGGTTAGTGAGAGATTGAGATTCCTGTTAGCAAATAACAGTTACACAGAATTTTGACTGGGTTCTAATATTAAACCCAGTCAAAACAGGTATTAACTTATAAACTCAAAACCAACTTGAACAGCATAAAGACCACCGTTTATAATTTTTGACAGTTTTGTAATAATGCGTAGCCACCTTTAGATTTTTTTAAATCTAACAGAGAGTAGACCACTGAGTCTCCAAACACGCCATCATTAATAGTTCCTACGCTCAGTAAGTAGTTATTATTGGAGAATACTGGATTATTTTTTTTACTATATTGATCATCAAAGTTTAGCTGTTGTGAAATATTATCGTAAGTCACTGTCGCACTAGTTTTTTGATTATTAAAGTGGTAGGTTACGCTTAGATTTTCGTTGCTATCACACTTGTAGTTGACGACATAATTTTGCTGGTTAGATGGTTGCTGCTGGTCAGTGATAAAGGCTTTCAAATTAAATTTTATTTCGGTGCTTGCATGCTTACGGGCATCATTGCGTGTTTGGCTTACGATAAGCTTATAATCCCCTGTATAAGGCAGGACTTGGAAATCACCAGAGAGTTCACTAGTTTTATTGTTATTTCCAAGATACAGTAAATTTAATACCACATCGTCTGATGTGTTTTGTCTTACTACTCTTAATACTTGATTAGCTTGTGCATGGAATATATATTCCTTTGTATCATAGCCAGTAATACTGCCCTTAATATCCAAAACTTGGGGGTTAGCAATATTACTGTGACTATTTTTATGAGAAGTCTCGACTGCATTAGTATACTGACTATTGTTATCAGGTGTTGTGTTACAGCCTGATAGAGCAGCTATACACGACATCACCAATGCAAGAGCGAGTATTTTCTTTGATTTCATCTTAAAACCTTTCGTATTAAAAAATAATTGATTATTTTAACATCCAAAATAGTTGAGTTTATTGACGTCGGAAAAACTATATATTACATCCATAACGGCTTTGTTGCACAAACCTATCTGTAAAGGCTTTTTCAGCGATATAATTTTCAAATGAAGAAGCCTACACACAAAATCTACCGCACAACCAATTGGCCCGCATATAACCGAGCACTCATGAGTCGCGGAAATATTGCCATTTGGTTTGATCTTGCTACGCAATGGTATGCGCCATCAAAAGGCAAACAAGGGCGAAATCAAACCTACTCCGACGCAGCCATCCAATGCTGCTTAATGATTAAATCCTTATTTCGTCTGTCTTTACGTATGGTTACTGGCTTTGTGCAAAGTCTGATTAAACTTTGCGGATTAAATTGGATAGCTCCAGATTACACCATGCTTTGTAGAAGACAAAAGCATATTGATATTGCAATCAGCTACCAAAAAAGTAGCGATGGGCTGCATCTACTCATGGACTCTACAGGCATGAAGTTTCTAGGTGAGGGCGAATGGAAACGCAAGAAAC